>JALHDK010000120.1 GCA_022838965.1 Actinomycetales bacterium
GTGGTATGTCATTGACGCCACCGATGTCGTGCTCGGCCGACTGGCGGCTCAGACCGCCACCCTGCTCCGTGGGAAGCACAAGCCCATCTTCGCCCCGCACATCGACACCGGCGACTTCGTCGTCATCGTCAACGCCGCCAAGGTCGCGTTGACCGGGTCGAAGGCGGACAAGAAGATCGCCTACCGCCACTCGGGATACCCCGGCGGCCTGAAGGCGGTGAGCTACTCGAAGCTGCTCGCCACCCGGCCGGAACGGGCTGTCGAGAAGGCCGTCGCGGGCATGCTCCCCAAGAACTCGCTGGGCCGCGCCCAGCTCCGCAAGCTGAAGGTCTACGCGGGGCCCGAGCACCCGCACGCGGCGCAGAAGCCGCAGCCCTTCGACATCACCCAGGTGGCCCAGTAGCCTCCGCCTGACCAGACACACCAAGGAGAAGCGTGGCTGACACCACTGCAGAGATCGAGCTGGAGGGCGAGGAGCTCACCAGCTTCACATCGGAGACCCCCACCTCGGCGGCCACCCACGGCCAGTCCCTGACCGCGCCGGGTGCCGGCACTGGCCGTCGCAAGGAGGCCGTCGCCCGCGTCCGGCTCATTCCCGGCACGGGAACCTGGAAGATCAACGGGCGGACGCTCGAGGACTACTTCCCCAACAAGCTGCACCAGCAGCTCGTGAACTCGCCGTTCGTGCTGCTCGGGCTCGAGCAGCGGTTCGACGTGATCGCCCGCATCCACGGCGGCGGCATCTCCGGGCAGGCCGGCGCGTTGCGGCTCGGCATCGCCCGTGCACTCAACGAGATCGACGTCGAGGCCAACCGGCAGGCACTGAAGAAGGCCGGCTTCCTGACGAGGGACGCCCGCTCGATCGAGCGCAAGAAGGCCGGTCTCAAGAAGGCCCGCAAGGCGCCGCAGTACTCCAAGCGCTGACGGACGCGTGACGACCGCCCCTCCGGACCTCGCCGGCGGGGCGGTCGTGTCACCAGCGCGTGCCGACGGGCCGGGTCCGTGGATACCATGCGCACGAGGAGGCGCGATGGGACTGGCATGGACCTGCTGACCTCCGTGACCGACGCCGTGCTGTCGTGGGCGGACACGCCCTGGCTGCTGGTGGCCGTTGCCCTCCTCGCCACGATCGATGGCTTCTTCCCGCCCCTGCCGTCGGAATCGGTGGTCATCGCGGCCGCGGTGCTCATTGCGGACGGCTCGGGCCCATCGCCGTGGCTGCTCGTCCTGGCTGCCGCCATCGGCGCCTTCACCGGCGATGTGATCGCCTACCACCTGGGGATGCTGTTGCCCGTGGAGAGGCTTCCCTTCCTCGCCACCCCCCGGGGAGTCAGGACCATGGCCCGGGCCGAGGCGGCCCTCGAGCGTCGCTCCACCGTGCTCATCATGTCCGCACGGTTCATCCCCGTCGGACGCGTTGCGGTGAACATGACGGCCGGAGCCGTCCGGTTCTCCCGCCCGAGATTCGTGCTCACCGCCGCCGCCGCGTCGATCGTGTGGGGTGGGTACTCGACGGTGATCGGCCTCCTGGCCGGGCACTACTTCGAGTCCCACCCGTTGGTCGCCGTCGCCGGCGGGGTGACGGTCGGGGTCGCGCTGGGCTTCGGCTTCGAGGCGACACTCCACGCGCTCAACGGCTGGCTGCTGGCGCGTGCGGCGCGCCGGGGGGAGTCGACCCGGGTGGCCGGGGCCCTGCTTCGTGCGGCCGCGCCGCCCGAGGTGCTGCACTACTCGGAGGGTGAGCGACCCCCGCACGACGAGCGGGTGCTGCGTCGTCGTGATCGCGGGGAGGGGATGGGCGAACGGGACCAGCCGGACTCGCCGGCGGACCCGTCAGAGCTTGCGCAGGCGCATGCGGCGCATGCGGTGGGAGGCGTCCTTGGTCAGGACGAGGGTGGCGCGCCCACGGGTGGGAGCGATGTTCGTGAGCAGGTTGGGGGCGTTGATGGTGTCCCAGATGTGCGAGGCGGTGGCGATCGCCTCCTCCCGTGACAGGTCGCCGTACTTGCGGAAGTAGGAGCTCTCGTCCTGGAACGCCGTCTCCTTCAGCGTGAGGAAGCGCTGGATGTACCACTGCTTGATGTCCTCGGGCCGGGCGTCCACGTAGATCGAGAAGTCGAAGAAGTCGGAGACCACCAGCGGCGTGTGGGCTCCGGCCCGGGGCGGCTGAAGCACGTTGAGACCCTCGAGGATCAGCACGTCGGGATTCCGCACCTCGATGGTGCGATCGGGCACGATGTCGTAGGTGAGGTGGGAGTACACGGGCGCCCGCACCACCGGGACACCCGACTTCACCGCCTCGATGAACCGCAGCATGGCCCGCCGGTCGAAGGACTCGGGGAACCCCTTGCGACCCATGAGGCCGCGCCGCTCCAGTTCCGCATTCGGATAGAGGAAGCCGTCGGTGGTGACGAGTGCCACGCTCGGCGTCTCGGGGAACCGGCTGAGCAGCTCCCGCAGCAGCCGGGAGGTCGACGACTTGCCGACGGCGACAGAACCGGCCACCCCGATCACGTACGGGGTGCGGGCGGCGATGCCGCGCAGGAAGGTGCCGGTGGCGTGGTGAAGTCCCCTCGTCGCCGCCACGTACATCTGGAGGAGGGAGGACAGCGGCCGGTAGACGGCGTCGACCTCCGCGAGGTCGATGGGATCGCCCAGCCCGCGGAGACGGACGACGTCGTCGTCCGTCAGCGGCAGGGGAGTCGATGCCGCCAACTCCGCCCACTGCCGGCGGTCGAACTCGACGAACGGGGAGGACGACTCCTCTGGCACCTGTTGATTGTGACATCCCGCGCATCGGTCGGTGCGAGAACTAGACTGACGCGCATGTGCGGAATCGTGGGGTATGTCGGCAGCGGGACACCATCGGAGCGTCCCCTCGAGGTGGTCATGGAGGGGCTCGCCCGGCTGGAGTACCGCGGCTACGACTCCGCGGGGGTGGCGCTGGTCACCCCGGCAGGCTTGCAGTGGGCGAAACGTGCCGGCAAGCTCACCAACCTCGCGACGGCGCTCAAGCTCCGTCCCCCGGCGCCCGCCACGGCCGCGATCGGCCACACGCGGTGGGCGACCCACGGCGCCCCGACGGACGTCAACGCCCATCCGCACATCTCGCAGGACGGCAAGCTGGCCCTGATCCACAACGGCATCATCGAGAACTTCTCCACACTCAAGGAGCAGCTCCTGGCGGAGGGTGTCTCGTTCCTCTCGGAGACCGACACCGAGGTGGCCGCCCACCTGGTCTCGCGCGCCTTCAACGAGCTGGGCGACCTCACCGACGCGATGCGCGCGGTCACCCGGCAGCTGGAGGGTGCATTCACGCTGTTGGCGGTGCACGCGGACCTGCCGCACACCGTGGTGGGGGCCCGCCGGAACTCCCCGCTCGTCGTCGGGCTCGGCGAGGGCGAGAACTTCCTGGGCTCCGACGTCGCCGCGTTCATCTCGCACACCCGCTCGGCCCTCGAGCTCGGCCAGGACCAGATCGTCACCATCACACCGGACTCCGTGGAGGTCATCGACGGCGACGGCGCCCCGGTCGAGGCCAAGGCCTTCACCGTGGACTGGGACGCCACCGCGGCGGTCAAGGGCGGCTTCCGCACCTTCATGGAGAAGGAGATCCACGAGCAGCCGAAGGCCGTGGCGGACACCCTGCTCGGCAGGACCGACTCCACGGGACACCTCGCCCTGGACGAGCTGCGCATCGAGGAGTCCGTCCTGCGGTCGGTCGACAAGATCGTGGTCATCGCCTGTGGCACGGCCGCCTACGCCGGACACGTCGCGAAGTACGCGATCGAACACTGGTGCCGCATCCCCGTCGAGGTGGAACTGGCGCACGAGTTCCGCTACCGCGATCCGGTCGTGAACGAGAAGACGCTCGTGGTGGCGATCAGTCAGTCCGGCGAGACCATGGACACCATCATGGCCGTCCGCCATGCCCGTGAGCAGGGTTCGAAGGTGCTCGCCATCGTGAACACGCACGGGTCCACCATCCCCCGGGAGTCCGACGCGGTGCTCTACACCCACGCCGGGCCCGAGGTCGCGGTGGCCTCCACCAAGGCCTTCCTCGCCCAGATCACCGCCTGTTATCTGCTCGGCCTCTATCTCGCCCAACTCCGGGGGAACATGTACGCCGACGAGATCGCCCGCATCCTGGGCGAGCTCGCGCTCATGCCCGAGCGCATCCAGCGGGTGGTGGACAACGAGGAACAGGTCAAGGACCTCGCCCGCACCATGAAGGACGTCACGAGCGTCCTGTTCCTGGGCCGCCACGTCGGATTCCCCGTGGCCCTTGAGGGAGCCCTGAAGCTGAAGGAGCTGGCCTACATCCATGCCGAGGGTTTCGCCGCGGGCGAGCTGAAGCACGGCCCCATCGCGCTGGTGGAGCCCGGCACGCCGGTGTTCGTGGTGGTGCCCTCCCCGCGCGGGCGGGATCAGCTGCACGCCAAGGTCGTCTCGAACATCCAGGAGGTCCGCGCCCGCGGCGCCCGGACGCTCGTGATCGCCGAACACGGCGACCAGGCGGTGGAGCCGTTCGCCGACGTCGTCATCCGCGTGCCGCAGACCCCGACGCTGCTGGCCCCGCTGGTGACCGTGGTGCCCCTCCAGATCTTCGCGTGCGCGCTGGCGACGGCCAAGGGGCTGGACGTGGATCAGCCCCGCAACCTTGCCAAGTCGGTGACGGTGGAGTAAGTGGTCCGGGCCATTGGCGTGGACGTGGCGGAGGTGGCCCGCCTCGCCGCGGCCCTCGAGCGCGTGCCCCGCCTGCGGGAGCGGCTCTTCACCCCGGGGGAACGTGACCTGCCGGTCCGGTCGCTCGCGGCGCGGTTCGCTGCGAAGGAGGCGGTTGCCAAGGCGTTGGGCTCGCCGGGAGGGATGAGCTGGCAGGACTGCGAGGTGGTCCGCGATGACACGGGGGCGCCGCGGCTGGTGGTGCGGGGGACCGTGGCCGCGGCCGCCGCGGCGCGGGGCATCTCGGTGTGGCACCTCTCCCTGAGCCATGACGGTCCGGTGGCGGTGGCGATGGTGGTGGCGGAATGAACAGGAGGAGCCGTGCTCCACGCATGGGGGACTGAGGCGATCCGGCGGGCGGAGGAGCCGCTGCTGGCGGCGGGTGTGCCCTTGATGCGGCACGCGGCGCGGGCGGTGGCCACCGTCGCGCAGCGCGAGATCCGGGCCCGGGGGCAACGCGTCCCGGGGTCGGTCATCCTGGCGCTCGTGGGCGGCGGCAACAACGGCGGCGACGCCCTCTGGGCCGCGGCCGATCTCGCACACCGCGGCGCCCAGGTCCTGGTCGCCCTCTGCGCCCCAGCCGTCCACGACGAGGGGCTCGCGGCCGCGACAGCCGCGGGCGCCCGCGTGCTGCGGGTGGTCGGCGCAGGCGCGCCCGACCTCGCCCTCCTCACGTGGGCGGCCCAGGCCTCCGGCGTCTGGCTGGACGGACTCGCCGGCATCGGGCTCCGCGGCGCCCTGCGGGAACCGCTCGCCAGCGTGGTGTCCACCCTCGTCCAGGAACGCTCCAGCGCGGCCGACGAACCGGTGGTGATCGCCGTCGACGTTCCCTCGGGTCTGGGGGACTCCGGCACGGTCCCGGGCGCGGTGCTGCCCGCCGACGTCACCGTCACGATGGGAGGCGCGAAGACCCCCCTGCTGCTCCCGCCGGCGTGCCTCCTTGCCGGGCGCATCGAGGTCGTGGACCTGGGACTCCCGTTGCGGCCGGCCGAGGCGCGGGTGGTCCGGCTCGGTGCGGCCGACGTCGCCGACCTGTACCCCTTCCCGCGGACCGAGGACCACAAGTACGACCGGGGCGTCGTGGGGGTGTGGGCCGGCAGCGCGCCCTACCCCGGGGCCGCGCACCTCGCCTGCGCGGGCGCCCTGTCCGTGGGGCCGGGCATGGTCCGCTACCTCGGCACCGTTTCGTCCGTGCAGGAGAGGCTCCCCGAGGTCGTGGGCGCGCCCGGAAGGATCCAGGCCGCCCTGGTGGGCTCCGGGATTGCCGGACCGACGGCGGCGCGCGCCGCCCTCGAGAGCGCGGCCGGACATGGCGTCCCCCTCGTGGTGGACGCCGGGGGTCTGGAGGTGCTGGGCGAGCGCGAGCTGACGGCGGCCTGCGTTGTGACGCCCCATGCGGGCGAGCTGGCGGCGTTGCTGGGCTGTGCGCGCGCGGAGGTCGAAGCCGACCCCGCGGCGGCCGCGGCGGCGTGGGCGGCGCGGGCCGGATACTGCATGCGGACATTGTCCCATCCCGGGGAGCGTCAGCGCGGCAGCCCGGCGATCACGGCGGGAACGCGGGCGGCCACCTCGTGCGCGCGCAGCGGACCGCCCTGGTGGCCCGCGCGGGCGCCCGCCGCCAGGCGCGCGGCCTGCGAGTGCAGCCAGGACGCGGCGGCCGCCGTCGCCGCCACCTCACCGGGCGACACCGACCGGCCGTCCTCCTCGGCCCGCGCCTGCACCATCGCGAGCAGCCCCGCGAGAATGCCACCGAGCACATCCCCCGACCCGGCGCTGGCGAGCCACGGCGTCGAGTCGCCCTGGGAGTGGAGACCGCCGTCG
>JALHDK010000478.1 GCA_022838965.1 Actinomycetales bacterium
AGAGGCGGACCGAGGATGACCATGCGGCTATCGCTCGCCCTCCTCCTCGCGGCATGCGCATGGGCCGCCCCGGCGCAGGACGGGCCGATGGAGCGGTCCTTTTGGCTATCCCTCACCCTCAGCCCCACGGTGCGAGGGTACTGGACACAGGATCCGTCGGTCCCCCAACCGGAGCCGCCGACCGCTCAGGAGATCGCGGCCGCGGCGGAGGTGTTGACCGAGCACTATGGCGCGAACCGGCTCTACCTGCTCCATCACGGGCAGTGTGAGGCCGACGCGGCGCGAGACCTCCTTAGGACCTGGAAGCGGGCCCTGGCCGGCCGCGCCGAGGTGGCGCCGACCTTCCTCCCCATGGACTACTCCCAGGGCCTGGACGCCGGGGCGCCCGTGTTCTCGTCGCGCGAGCTGACGGAGTGGGCCGCCTGGTGTGACGCCGAACTGGGGGCGCCCGCCCTCGCGCTCTACGACGTCTACCCCAACCGCCCCTGGGACTGGGCGATCACGGCCCTGCGATGGGGCTCGGATCTGCCGATCGGCCAGGTGGGGATCCAGCCCGAGGAGACGCCCAAGGCCGGGTTGGCCTTCGTGGTGGTGGACACCTGGGGCGGCGTCAGCGCGTATCGCGACAACCAGGAGTGGCTCGCGGCGGGAGCGGAGACGCTGCGCCGATGGGTCAGGCATCCGCGGCCGGGGGTGGAGCAGGTCTTCGACTTGATCTGCGTCGCGTGGGACTACGACTACAGTGAGGACGGCGGGACCGCGCCTCCCTACGATGACGACCGAGACGATCCCCTTCCCACCGGTCGGAACCGACTCGCCGCGAGTGTCATCGCGGAGGCGGCTGACCCCGCGCTGTTCCGCGGCTTCTCGAGCGACCTCATCATCCTCCAGGCCCACGCTTTGGCCCATGGAGAGGACCTGTACGGGGATCTCCGGGCCGGCGCCCCCTACCGAGGGCTGTTCGCGGAGCCGTTGGAGGAGATCGCGGCGATCTACCACGCCCTTCGCTAGGCCGGAGCGTGACCAGGGGCGGAGGCCTCCATCGGCGAAGACGATACGGTGAACTCGGCGATGCGACGCAAGGAGGAGACCGAATGCTCACACTGACGCTGACAGCGAGCCTTCTATCCGTGGCGACGGGTTTGGT
>JALHDK010000121.1 GCA_022838965.1 Actinomycetales bacterium
GATCGAGATCGAGGACGCGTACTACGCTGACCTCGAATCAGGCCTCCCGGCGACCGCCGGACAGGGAAACCGATAGGAACGAAACCCAGGCCGATTCAGCCAACGGCACCACGTGGAACTGCGTGAATGCGACCGGATCCCCCGTGACCGTGACCAACAACCAGGTGACTCTCGGGACCGCCGCGGATGTCGCGTGTACCATCACCAACACAGCGGTCGCGGCCAAGGTCACCCCGGGAAGCTCCGCTCCGACGGCGGTCTACCGGTACTGGGGGGCCACGCCCAGGGACTGGGTCACCATCCCGCAGCATGGCGACTTCAAGACCGTGCCCAGCGGCTACGGCAGCCAGACAGGCCCCCAGTACTATGTCCCGCTCATCTCCTCGAATGCCGGCGACATGGTTGCCATCTACCGGGTGTGGAGTGCCACCAATGGCGACTGGGCAGACATCCGCGACGGGCAGACGCTCTCCGGTTACGGGACGCCCAGGTTCCAGCACTATCTGTACACGGCCTCGGGCACCAACCGCGTCGCGGTGTACCGCTGGTGGCACCCGGGTGACAGGGACTGGATCACCGTGAGCGCCAATGAGTACTCCGATGCGACGCTGCAAGGTTGGGGATACACGAGCAAGACGCTCCTGGGGTACGCACATGCCACCCGCAGTTCGTTCACGGGCTACTTCACGCTCGGCGCGCCACAAGCCAGTGTCGTGAGCAGTTCGTACGCTCCAGGTGAATACCCGCACACGATGAGCGTGCTCGATGTCAACCCTGCCCGGTCCAGCGCAATCAACGCCGGCTACCGCTATCTCGGGTATTTCGGCCACAACAACTGCGGCGGAATCAACATTGCGCGCTCCAATGATCTCGATGCCGCCTCGTGGTTTGTTGGCGGAGCCCAACCGTCGTTCCCCACCGACGATCCCTGCCGCTGGGCTTTCGGCGCGATCGCGGACGGGTCTGCCGTGGCAATGGTCGTGAACGAGGAGTGGGACACGACGATCACACTGCAGATGTCCCAGGATGGCCTCTCCGGCACGCGGTTCGGTCCGTCGACGGTGCTGGTGGAAGCCGAGGGCGCCACCGGAACCGGCAACCCCACCATCTTCCGCGACCCAACCACCAACCGGTACTACCTGTACTTCTACCGCGTCGTGCAGGGAACCGAGTACCTCTATGAGATCCGCGTCAAGTCGGCCACCACACTGGCCGGCCTGATCGGAACTGGCAGGTTCGACCTTGGAACGCGTGTCGCGTTGTCCCGCAACGTCCTCGCCGCGCCGTCCGTCATGTACGTCAACGGCATCTACTACCTCGCCACGGAGACCAAGGAGAGCGGTGTGTGGATGACACGCATCCTCACCGGCACCTCCCCCACAGGGCCGTTCTATGAGATTCCCGGCAATCCGCAGTACGGGGACGGCGCTGCCTGCGTCTTCCAGCACCAGTTCGGCAACGACCTGCACAGCTGGTACTGCAAGCAGACCCGCCCTGGTGACGAGAGCGCCTGGCGACTCGACCATGTGAAGGGAAACCTGCTGAGTCCCAACTGAGATACCGTGCTGTCGGGAGCAAGCGGTCAAACACCGAGGAGCACACCATGACAGCTGATCACAGCAGCACCGGCTCGCCCAGCCCGGCCACCGCCACCACCGGGGCCGGCCGGGCGGGCGCCGGAATCTCCAGTGGTTTCCTGCGCCGGTCGTCCCTCTTGGCCCTGTCGCTGACGATTGCGCTGGTGTCGGGTTGCGCCGGCGGAGGAACGTCCCCCACCACGACGACGCCACCCACCGAGAGCTCGGCGGAGCCCTCGCAGGAGCCCACCTCTGAGCCGACCACGGAGCCCACCGGAGAGACCGAGTGGACGACCGCGTACTTCATGGTTGACACGAGGGCGGGCCTGCGACTCGCCAGGGAACGACAGGACCTCGGCGCGACGGGCGTGGAGAAGGCGCTGGACGCGATGATCGCCGGTCCCGTGGACCCCGACTACATCACACCCTGGAATCCTTTGACAGAGGTTCTCGCCGTCAGTCAGGACGACGATCTCATCACCGTTGACCTCTCGGACGACGCACGGACAGCGGACATCGGGTCGGAAGGCGCTGCCCTGATGATTCAGCAGCTGGTCTGGACCGTCACCGAGGCTGTCGGAGATCCGGCGGCTGCGGTCCAGCTCCTCATCGAGGGCGAGCCCGCGGGTGAGCTCTGGGGGGCAGTCGTGTGGGACTCCCCGGAGACACGGGCCGAAGCGATGAGCGTGCGCGTTCTCGTCCAACTTGACGTGCCCGCTGAGAACGAGGTCCTCACGAGCCCGATCACCATCTCGGGGGAGGCAGCCGCATTTGAAGCGACCGTACCGTGGACTATCCGAGACTCCGATGGTGCCGATGTGGCCTCAGGTTTCGCCATGACGACCGAGGGCCAGACGTTCGCTCCGTTCACCTTCGACGTGGAACTCCCGCCCGGCGAGTACACAGTCACCATCACCGAGGACGATCCTTCAGGTGGTCAGGGCGGCACCCCCATGTCGGACACTCGAACCTTCCTGGTGCAGTGACGCCTTCCCGCCCCACCCGGGATCCCCGGCTCAGGCGTTGAGCCCCAGCCGCTGCAACCGGCGGGAATGCTCCGCCTGAAGCTCTCCGATCAGGCGGCTGGCGCCGTCGCCAGCCGCCCGCGACGCCGCGAGTTCGCCCAGTGCGGGGTGCGCCTGGAACACCCGCTGGACCAGCGTCAACGCCTCGCCCGCCACTCGCCGTCCCCACAGACCTAGCCGGGAGGCGAGCTGGGGCTCGCCGGCGAGGACCGGGGTGAGGATCGCGGCAACGAAGTCGTCATGCCCGGACTTGCCCAGGCAGGCGTCGATCGCATCCCGCAGGTCGGCGGGAAGTCCATCGGCGAGGAGCCGCAGCAGATCCTGCAGCATGTTGTATCCCACGTAGCTCCTCACCAGGCGCTCCCACCAGTCCCGGGGAACCGCGCGCAGCATGAAGTCGTTGAGAATGTCGCGGTAGCCCACCATGAGAGCGTCGAAGTCCCCGCCCCGATCGGCGACCAGGTGCTCGACGTAGTCGATCTCCGCCAGTTCACCCGCCGCCCCACCCATCTTGGGGCGCTTCCCCCGGTCGCGGTCTCCGCCGCACCCAAACACCACGATCAGCTTGCCCCGCGTGAGCGCCCGGGCGGCTTCCAGCACCGGTCATGGGCCCCACCCTAGTGGCTCGGCGGGACGGCCGAAGGCCGGACGCGCACCAGCGTCGTCTGGCGGGTACGATGGGACAACACATGGGCTGCCCGGTCGTACGACAGGCAGATTCGCACCCCGGGGGTGCAGGTTCATTCCACGATCGGCTGCCTCTTCCCGCGCATCAGCCGCACCCCGATCGAAGGTGGTTCCCTCGTGACCATTCATGTCCAACCGACCGGCGTTATCGCCCGGGCGTCCACAGGTCCCGCGGAGGAACCGCAGAGCATGGCCGTTCCCGGCGTCCACTTCTCCGATTTCGACCTGCGTGACGAGATCGTCGATTCACTGCGGGACCTGGGCATCACCCGGCCCTTCCCGATCCAGGCCATGACCCTGCCCGTCGCGATCGCCGACCGTGACATCATCGGTCAGGCCAAGACCGGCACCGGCAAGACCCTCGGCTTCGGGCTCCCCCTGCTCAACAGGGTGATCGCCCCGGGCGAGGAGGGCTGGGAGAAGCTGCACGGCGCCGGCAGGCCCCAGGCGCTCGTCGTCGTCCCTACGCGGGAACTCGCGCTGCAGGTCGCGGGCGACCTCGAGGCCGCCTCCCGGCGCCGCAACCTCCGCATCGTCAAGGTGTTCGGCGGCCGTGCCTACGAGCCGCAGATCGAGGCGCTGAAGGCGGGAGCCGAGGTCGTGGTCGGGACTCCGGGCCGCATGATCGACCTCATCCGCCGCAGGGTTCTCGACCTGTCCCGGGTCCGAACCGTGGTTCTCGACGAGGCGGACGAGATGCTCGATCTCGGATTCCTCCCCGATGTCGAGAAGCTCCTCGCCCGCACGCCGGGCACGCGTCACACGATGCTCTTCTCCGCCACCATGCCGGGGCCGGTGGTCGCGCTGGCTCGACGCTACATGAGCCAGCCGACCCACATCCGCGCGGCCGACCCCCACGACACCTCCAAGACCGTGGCCTCCGTGACCCAGGTGGTCTATCGGGCACACGCCCTCAACAAGATCGAGATGCTGGCCCGCATCCTCCAGGCCGAGGGCCGCGGTCTCACCATGGTGTTCGCCCGCACGAAGCGCACCGTGGCATCCGTGGCGGAGGAGCTGGCCGGCCGCGGCTTCGCCGTCGCCGCCATCCACGGCGACCTCGGTCAAGGTGCCCGCGAGCAGGCGCTGCGGGCCTTCCGGAACGGCAAGGTCGACGTGCTCGTGGCCACCGACGTCGCCGCACGCGGCATCGACGTCGACGACGTCACGCACGTCATCAACTACCAGTGCCCGGAGGACGAGAAGATCTACCTGCACCGCGTGGGCCGGACCGGCCGCGCGGGCCACGCCGGCACGGCGGTCACCTTCGTCGACTGGGACGACACCCCCCGGTGGTCGCTCATCAACAAGGCCTTGGGCTTCGGCAACGCCGAGCCGGTGGAGACGTACCACACCTCCCCGCACCTCTTCAGCGACCTGGGCATCCCGGAGGGCGTCACGGGACGCCTCCCCCGCTCGGAGCGTGTCCGCGCCGGGCTCGCGGCGGAGGAGGTCGAGGATGTGGAGGGACAGCCACGCGGGCGGGCCCGCGGCCGCTCCCGCGGCGGTCCGGACGACGACGGACGGCGCCGTCGTCCCCGGCGTCGCACCTCCGAACCCGCCTAGCGGCCCTCCAGGAAGGCGAACACAGCGTCCGCCATCAGCTGGACCGCAATCGCTGCCAGCAGAAGGCCCGCGATCCGGGTGAGCAGGGAGATCCCGCCCTCTCCGAGAATCCGGAAGAGCACGATCGAGTAGCGCATCGTCAGCCACAGCACCACATGAATGGCGAGGATCGCGCTGAGGATGCTGACCCAGCCTGCCAGCGACGAGCCAGCCGTGCGGGCGGCGAGCATGACCGCCACGATCGCCCCGGGACCCGCGATCAGGGGTGTTCCCAGGGGGACGAGGGCGACGTTGACCTGCGTCCCGCCGGGCTTCGGCTCGGCCGACCGGCCGGTGAGCAGCTCCATCGCCATCAGCAGGAGCAGCAGGCCTCCCGACATCTGCAACGCGGGCAGCGAGATGTGGAGGAAGTCCAGGATGATCTGCCCGAAGGCCACGAAGACGAGGATCACGCCGAGTGAGGTGGCCGTGGCCTGCACGGCGGCCCGGCGACGCTGCCGGGTGGTCATGGTCCCGGTCAGCGCCAGGAAGACCGGCAACAGACCGGGCGGGTCCATGATGACGAACAGCGTGAGGAACGTGGACAGGAAGAGGGTGACGTTGACGACCTCGTTCACGGCCACAGCACCTCCAGCGCGCCGCGGGCGACGATCTCGTCGAACACCGCCCGGGTGGTGAGGTTCTCGCCGAGGACATTGGCCTTCCCGCGGCCGTGGTAGTCGGAGGAACCCGTGACCAGCAGCCCGAGCTGGCTCGCCAGCGCCCGGGCGTGGTCCCGGTCCTGCGCCGTGTGGTCCCGGTGGTCCGCCTCGAGCCCGACCAGGCCATGACGGGCGAGATCCGCGATGACGTCGTCGCCCACCACCCGGCCGCGGCGCGCCGCGAGCGGGTGCGCCATGACCGGCACGCCGCCCGCGGCGAGGATGACCTCCACGACCTCCCGCGGATGGGGGACCGCGAGATGGACGTAGTACGGGCCGGCGGAGTGCAGGGCCTGGTCGAACGCCCGGTCCCGGTTGGGGAACACCCCGGCGGCGACGAGGGCGTCCGCCATGTGCGGGCGTCCGACCGTGCTCAGGTCGCCCGCCTGCGCGACGACGTCATCCCAGGTGATGGGGAAATCCTCGGCCAAAGCCACCACCATGGCCTGGGCGCGCCGCATGCGGAGTGTCCGGGAACCCTCCATGAGTTCGGCGAGGTCGATGTCGGTCGGATCGTGCAGGTAGGACAACATGTGGACCGCGATGTCATCCACCGAACACGAGATTTCGGCCCCCCGCAGCAGCGCCACGCCCGTGGCGGCGACGGCGTCGCTCGCCTCCTCCCACCCCCGCACCGTGTCGTGGTCGGTGAGCCCGACCACGTCGAGCCCCGCGGCGGCGGCACGCTCCAGCACCTCGGACGGCGTGTCGGTGCCGTCCGACGCGAGGGAGTGGGTGTGGGGGTCGATGCGCACGTCGTCAGCCTACTGGCGGCGGGGGGCCTCGGAGCTGCCGCCGCCGGAGTGACGCCCGGCCCGCTGGTACCGTCGGGGTCATGACCGAACGCACCGGGGACCAGCCGCTCACCGCCCGTGTCACCAACAGGTCCCACCGTCCCACCTCCGCGGCGTTCCGCCAGTTCATCGCCTCGAACTGGCTGGAGGTCACCTCACCCCTTCCCCGGCGCTCCCCCGCGGCGGACTTCGCGGCAGCACGCCGGACGGCGATCGGCCGCCTGTTCCCGGGAGATCGCCTGGTCGTCCCGGCCGGCCCCCTGGTGACACGCTCCAACGACACCGACTACCGCTTCCGGCCCCACAGCGCGTTCGCCCATCTCACCGGCCTGGGCACCGACCAGGAGCCCGATGCGGTCCTCGTTCTCGAACCCCTCCGGGAGTCCGGGGGTTCCGGGGACGCCGCCGACAGGCCCACCCACGAGGCGGTGCTGTATCTCCGCCCCGCTGCCGGCCGGGACACGGAGGAGTTCTACGCGGATGCCCGCTACGGCGAGCTCTGGGTCGGGGTGCGCCCCACCCTCGAACAGGTCGAGGCCCTCACCGGGATCCGTTGCGCCCATCTCGACACCCTGCCCGACGCCGTCGCGAAGGACGCCGGGCAGCTCACGATCCGCGTGGTCCCGCACGCTGACGCCGCCGTCACCGCCCTGGTGACCCGTGCACGCGAGCAGGTGGGCGCCGTCGTCGCCGCGGAAACGGACGACGCGCTCGCCGAGGCGCTCTCGGAACTCCGCCTCGTCAAGGACGAGTACGAGATCGGGGAGATGCGGAAGGCGGTCGCCGCCACGGCGGCCGGATTCGAGGAGCTCATCCGCTCGCTCCCGCGCGCGGTCACGCATCCGCGTGGTGAACGGGTGCTGGAGGGGGCGTTCGGGGCGCGGGCACGTGAGGACGGCAACGGGCTCGGGTATGACACGATCGCCGCCGCCGGCAATCACGCCAACACCCTGCACTGGATCCGCAATGACGGCGTGGTCCGGCCCGGCGATCTCGTCCTGGTGGACGCGGGAGTCGAGGTCGATTCGCTGTACACGGCGGACATCACCCGCACCCTGCCCGTGGACGGACGGTTCACCGAGCCGCAGCGGGAGGTCTACCAGGCCGTGCTCGACGCGTGCGAGGCTGCCCTCGCGGCGGCCCGGACGGCCGGCGCGCGGTTCCGCGACGTCCACGCCGCCGCGATGGAGGTGATCGCCGCGCGGCTGGAGGGGTGGGGGATGCTGCCCGTCAGCGCCGCCGAGTCGCTCGATCCGGAGGGGCAGTACCACCGGCGCTGGATGGTGCACGGCACCTCCCACCATCTGGGCCTCGACGTGCACGACTGCGCCCAGGCGCGCCGGGAGCTCTACCTGGACGCCGAGCTGCGGCCCGGAATGGTCTTCACGATCGAGCCGGGGCTGTACTTCCGCGCGGACGACCTGGCCGTGCCGGAGCGGTTCCGCGGCATCGGGGTGCGCATCGAGGACGACGTCCTCGTCACGGCCGACGGCGCGGTACGGCTGTCGGAGGACATCCCCCGGACCGTGGCGGACGTCGAGGCCTGGGTGAGCGGGCTGCTCGGCTCAGCCGGCTGAGCGGGCCCCACCCGGCCGGTCCGCCATCCCCAGATGGCGGCGCGCGAACGTGAGCGACTCCCCCAGGATCTCGTCACGCCGCGCCATCCGATATCCCCGCGTGTTCACCTCGAGGCTCACGGCGCCGTCGAAGCCGGTGTCGGCGAGGTACCGCAACAGGACGTCGCACGGCTGAATCCCCCAGCCGGGTGGCAGGTGCTGGTCCCGGAAGGACCCGTTGCCGTCCGCCAGGTGCAGGTGGGCGAGCCGCCCTCCCAACCGGCGCGCCATGGCGAGCGGATCGGACCGGGACGTGGCGGCATGGGAGATGTCGAGGGTCACCGAGGGGTAGGGATCGTCCGTCGGATCCCAGTCGGGCCGGTAGATCTCGAAGGCCTTCCCGAACCGCCAGGGGAACATGTTCTCGACCGAGAGCATGATTCCCGATTCGAGCTCCCGGGCGATCACGCCGTGCACGAAGTCCCGCAGATAGCGCACCTGCCACCGGAACGGGGGGTGCATCACCACGGTGCTCGCCCCCACCGCCCTCGCGAGACCCACGGAGCGGTCGATCTTCTCCCAGGGAGTTCCCCACACCCGCTGGGTGAGCAGCAGGGTGGGGGCGTGGATGGCGGGGACGGGCAGCTGGTAGGCCTGCATCAGGTCGCGGATCTCGTGCTCGTCGCGGGACGAGTCGTCCGACAGCACCATGACCTCCACCCCGTCGAAACCGAGGTCGCGTGCCACCGCGAAGGCGGTCTCCACACCGTCCGGCAGCACCGTGGCGGTCGAGAGGATGACCGGAACGGCCATCTAGCGGTTCTCCTCCACCGAGGGGACGCCGGGAGCCGAGGGGGGCGGAACGATACGTTCTCCGTAGCGCGGGGGCTCCGTCAGATCCACCGCGGCCGGCTGGGAGGGCACGGGGATCCGGATGCCGCGAGAGACCAAAACCTGCCTGCACTTCGCGGCGACATCGCTCTCGCACCGCAGCCCGTACCGCGTGGCCACCACCTGGCTGACCGAGGTGAAGTCGCGCTTTCCTCCCGACATGGCGTGCGCCGCGACCCCGAAGAGCCCACCGAACACCGCTCCGACGCTCACGCCGAGCAGGACGGGAGAGAAGTTCTGTGCAGCGCCGAGCAGCAGCCACAGCAGGCCCATCATCAAACCGAACCACATGCCCGAGAGCGCCCCGGATGCGGCGGCGCGCCCGAACGTCATCCGGCCGGTGACACGTTCGACCATGCGCAGGTCGGTCCCGATGATGGACACCTTCTGGACCGGGAACTCCGCGTCCGCGAGCGCGTCCACGGCGCGCTGGACCTCCTCGTACTTCTCGAAGGTCGCAATCTCCTCCCCCAGCGGAATGACGCCGAAGCGCGGATAGCTGCTCATCTGTGTCATGGGTCCAGTATGGCGCAGCATGCTGACAACACCCTGAGTGCCGGCTGTGCCCATTCCGATGCGGGGCGGTGCCGGTCGTCCGCCCGCTGGCATACGCTGGGAGCGTGACGACGACGCCCCGCCCGAACCCCCCAGCGCGCGTCTACATTGCCCGCCTCAAGGGCACGTCCGTCTTCGACCCGATCGGTGACGAGGTCGGCAAGGTCCACGATGTCGTCGTCCTGATCCGCGCCAAGGGTGCGCCCCGGGCGGTGGGCCTCGTCGTCGAGGTGCCGGGACGGCGCCGGGTGTTCGTCCCCCTCACACGCGTGACCGGGATCGAGCCCGGGGCGGTGATCACCACCGGGCTGGTCAACATCAGACGGTTCGAACGGCGGGCGACCGAGACGCT
>JALHDK010000479.1 GCA_022838965.1 Actinomycetales bacterium
CAGCAGCGCGCCGATCGAGCGGCGGGCGCGGCCCACGGCCATCTCCTGAAGCAGCTCCCCGACCCGGTAGAAGAGCATGACTCCCACGGCCTCGGGCGCTTCGCCGATCGCGAAGGCGCCGCCGGTGGCGACGGTCATCAGGAAGCTCTCGTCGAGGGGACGACCTCGCACGAGATTGCGGCCCGCCCTCAGGACCACTCGCCAGCCCACCAAGGCATAGGCGACGCCGAAGGCAATGGCCTTCGGGACCGGGACCTGGATCCACACCGCACACGCGAGCATCACGAGCGCGGCGGCCAGACCGACCAGGGCGCGCCGGGCGCGTCGAATCGGGCCTCTCGCTTTGCCTCCGACACGCTGAGCGTCCTGCGGCGTGTGCCGTTCACCGCGAGCGTCGTGCTCACCATCACCGTCGTCGGGATCGCGACCGGCGCCCTGTGGAATCACGTCCGTACCTACTCGTGGTTCAACGACATCGCCTACGGAGTTCCTGCCTTGCAGGAAGGCAAGTGGTGGACTCTCGTCACGGGGTGGTTCTTCGGATTGACGCCGGGTCAGTATGTTTCGATCATCGTCGTTTTTGCCTTCGCGGTCGGCTGGTGCGAATGGCGCCTGGGAACCAAGAACGCGGCCATCGTCACGATCAGCGGTCAGTTGGCGGGCGAACTCGGTGCATCGCTCCTCCTCTGGGCGGGCAGCCACACCGACTGGGATTGGGCTCGCAACCTCGCCACCCACCGCGACGTCGGCGTGACCACCGCAATCATCGCCGCACTCGCCGCGACCACGGCAACACTCCGCTCGCCCTGGCGAATGCGAGTCCGCGCCATTCTGTGTGCGTACATTGCGATCGCGTTCCTCTTCGAAGGCCGCCTCGCCGACGTGCAGCACCTCATTGCGGTCGCGATATTCCTGCCGGTGGGCGAGAAGTTCTTCGGCGACGGAGAGCGCGGGTTCATCCCCCGAACGCGACGCGAGATCCGCCTGCTCGGATTCATCGGCCTGCTCCTGATCGGCGTGGTCGAGATCGCCGTCTGGCTGTTCCCCGGAAGCGGACCGTTCGGGCCGACGGAAGCCGAAACCGGTTCGGGCTGGACGGCATTGATCGACGTGGTCATCGTTGCCCTGATCGCGGACCAGTTGC
>JALHDK010000480.1 GCA_022838965.1 Actinomycetales bacterium
CGCAGCTGCCGCCGGGGGTGCGCACCGAGCTCGGCCCCGACGCGAGCGGGGTCGGCTGGGTCTACCAGTACGTGCTGCGCGACCGCGCGGGCCGGTACACGCTCGACGAGCTGCGTGCCTATCAGGACTGGACGCTGCGCTACGCGCTCCAGAGCGTGCCCGGGGTCTCCGAGGTCGCCTCGCTCGGCGGCTACGGCCGCGAGTACCAGATCACCGTCGATCCGAACCGCCTCGCGGCGCACGCGATCCCGATCCTCGACCTGGTGCGGGCGCTCGGCGACGCCAACGACGAGGCGGGCGGGCGGCTGCTCGAATGGAGCGGCGTCGAGCAGATGGTGCGGGTGCGCGGCTACGCCCGGACGCTGGCCGACTTCGAGCAGATCGTCCTCAAGGTGGCGCCCGGCGGGGTGCCGGTGCTCCTCCGCGACGTCGCGCGGGTGGAGCTCGGCCCCGAGCTGCGGCGCGGGGTGGCGGACTTCAACGGCGAGGGGGACGCGGTCGGCGGGATCGTGGTCATGCGCCACGGCGAGAACGCCCGGAACGTGATCGCGCGGGTGAAGACGAAGCTCGCGGAGCTCGCGCCCTCGCTCCCTGCCGGGGTCGAGGTCGTCTCGACCTACGACCGCTCGGTGCTGATCTCCCGCGCCATCGGGACGCTCACCCACGAGCTGAAGCTGGCGATGCTCGTCGTCTCGATCGTGATCCTCCTCTTCCTCTGGCACGTCCCTTCGGCGCTGGTGCCGATCCTGACGATCCCGGTCTCGGTCCTCCTCGCCTTCATCCCGCTCTACCTCTTCGGGATCACGGTCAACATCATGTCGCTCTCCGGCATCGCGATCTCGATCGGGGTGCTGGTCGACGGCGCGATCGTCGAGGTGGAGAACGCCTACAACCGGATCCATCTCTGGAAGGAGGGGGGGCGGCAGGGGGATTTCCACGCGGTGCGCCTCGCCGCGCTCAAGGAGGTCGGCCCCTCGGTCTTCTTCTCGCTCCTCGTGATCGCGGTCGCCTTCCTGCCGATCTTCGCGCTCGTCGACCAGGAGGGGCGCCTCTTCGGGCCGCTCGCCTGGTCGAAGAACCTGACGATGCTCCTCGCCGCGATCCTCGCGATCACCCTCGACCCGGCGGTGCGGATGCTCTTC
>JALHDK010000481.1 GCA_022838965.1 Actinomycetales bacterium
CCGAAGCGCCGCGAGCCACTGCCACGAGCACCGATCACGTCGACTATGAGGAGATTGTGACCCATCCCGTCAGCTTCTGGGCCAAGCCTCTGGGGCCGGGGGGGCGGCCGTGCATGATCCTCACCAAGAGCCTCCACGAGGAGACGGGCGAGGAGTCGTGGGAGGAACTGCCTCGCCTCCAGGGCAATGAGAGCGGCCCATCGGGCTCTGTCAGCCTCTTCCGCCAGGGCGACGCGCTTCACATGTTCCTGGATGTGCAGTTCATCGCGTCCGAGGCCGGCCTGCCACGCGACTGCCTGCTCTCCCTCAAGGTCATGCCCGACGAGGGCAACCGGACCCAGACCGTCATCACCGCGGGCCCTGACGCCGGCGAGCAGCGGGACGGGCACATCGAGGTCATCAGCATCCGCCCCGGGAGCGTGAGCCTGGTACCACAGGATCCCGACGAGCGGCTGATCGCGGGCGGCAAGGCCGAGGCGACGATGGGCGGCCAAGTCAACGCGTCGGGCTATTACGTGCAGCACTTCGACAAGGTGCCCTTGGGCACGTACCTCGCCAAGAAGGGCAGTAGCGAGCGGATCGTCGAGATCACGGCCGCCAAGCGACGGGTGACAGTCACCTTCACCGAGTGACGAGCCAGCCGTCTCCGGATTCCGGCGCCGCCAGTCGCCCCAAGCGCTCCAGGGGCGGCATGGTGGCGAGGGCCGACAGGGCCCCATCGATGCCAACCCGAGGCGCCGGCGCGTCGGTGGCCTGCCGGCTCATCCAGACACGGTGGAACAGCGTGTAGCAGCCCTCAGCGTGGAACTCGCCGAGCGGCCAGACGCCACGGGCTGCGATGACCCTGCCGCCGCCCACGTCCAGGGCGTAGAAGATGAGCTCATCGTCGCTGAAACCGGCGCTGAAAGCGCTTCCATAGGGGCTGGAGGCGGCGAGAACCACCTCCGCCCCGGAGTCCTCGATCCGGCTCCGCACCTCGTCCTCCAGGGCCTCGGCGCCCGGGGCAGCCCGCTCAGGCGGCGGGCCGACGAAGACGCGGATCGCCTCACTGAGCGCCCCATCCGCGCCGCTACCGCCAGGCCCGCGCAGGATCAGATACCCATCCTGGCGCTGACCGGCGGCGTCCCGCACCACCTCAGCCG
>JALHDK010000482.1 GCA_022838965.1 Actinomycetales bacterium
TCCAGGCCAAGATGGCCTGCCGGAGAGCGCGGCGGCGTAGCCCGCGCCCCCCTGTCGTCCCCTACTCCACCCGCGCCCACTGCCACACGTCCTCGGGGACGCGGTTGACCTGGTCCTCGGGCACGAAGCGGCGCGCCGGGTCATCCTCGAGTCCACCGACGGGGAAGCTCCAGATCCGGCCGGACTCCAGGGGCAGGTCCAGGACCAGGACGAGCCGGTTGCCGTCCACAGAGACCTCGCGGATCAGCGCGCCGTGGCCCGACTCGAAGTCCACGACGCGACGCCCCACCAGCGCCTCGGCAGACGCGGGACCGACGCATTGGTCGAAGGTGAGGAACGCCCGCTCCCCCTCAGCGCGCGCCGCCACGAGCTCAGGCGCCGCGCGGTAGACCTCCCACCGCAGGGAGAACTCGTAGTAGGTGGTTGCCGAGAAGCCGGCCTCCAAGCTCGCCGCGTGGAAGTCCCGCGCCCAGTGGCCGCTCTTTCGCATGGTGTTCAGGGAGCCGATATCCGCCTGCACACTCACGGGCAGACCCGGGGCGACCGCCCAGACGCTCTCGGCGTAGGGAAGGTAGGCGCGGGCGTAGTCAGGCGGGAGCTCGGGGCGAACCCAATCGGGCCAGTGGGTCTGGAGCGTGTGCATGTCCGGCTTCACGCGCTCCACCACGGCGGCGGCATCGTGCCCCTCCCACTCGCGGAGGATCTCGAGCCCGTCCTCCATCGCCGCGGCAACGCTCCAGGTAGAGACCAGGACCTCGGGGCGCCGCTCTCGGACGCCCCCGTCACCGTTCACGAGTTCATCGAAGAAGGAGGCGATGACCTCGGCCCGGTAGTCGACCAGGTCGCGGTAGAGAGCCGGGTTCGTTTCATAGAAGTCGGGGTCCGCAGGGTCCGCGAAGTTGGGGAACCGGTCGTGTCCCGTGGCCTCCATGAAGCGCCGCTGGAAGGCGGGGCTCACGTCGGCGTACTGGACGGGGTCCTGCTCCAGGCCTCGCCAGACGGGGAAGAAGGGCTCGTAGAGGGTGAAGCCATCGAAAGCGGCCGCCGAGAGGACGCGGTCGATACGGCCCTTCAGCCACTCGCGGTGGCCGGGCTCGGCCATAGAGAGGTGGCGGTAGCCCTGGGGCACGAGGAACTCGA
>JALHDK010000483.1 GCA_022838965.1 Actinomycetales bacterium
CGACGATCACCATCTCCGTATCGATGATCGCCAGCTCGCGACCATCGCGCTCCACGACATCCACGAGGGTGTTCGTCGTGTACAGCCGCCTGGGGAAGATGGTGTCGGGGCCGATGGGTTGGCCCACATCAGGCGGAGCCGGATCGAACCGACGGGTCCACGTCTGCCCGATCCGCGCCTCGCCAGACCGAGGGAAGGCTACGGACCAGGGCAGGGAGGCGATGACGCCGATGATGTCGCCCGACTCCACACTCGCCGTGGGCGGCCGATGGATGAGCTCCGAGGCGAGGGCATCCTCGCCTCGGCGAACGGTCAGGTGCTCGCCCTGGAGGTTGAAGGTGAGGCTCCATGCGCCGAACCGGAACTTGGCATCCATAAAGGTCAGCCGCTGGACGGCGCCCTCGGCTCCATCCTCCGAGGGGAGGATCTCCTCCAGGAGGTGCATCCGACCGTTGAATTCCTTGTCGCTCGTGGGCAGCTTGTTGATGTACCCATTGCCATGGACGATGAGCTGGTAGTGAGCCGCCCGGCCCGGCTCGGGTCGATACTTGAGTTCATAGGCTCGATCATCCTGGGCCCACGCGGCGGTGGCCAGCAGGGCGAGGGTCAGTAGCCCGCGGTACAACGTCATGCTGTCTCTCTCTCCATAGGTCGCCTACGGCAGCCGCTTCCGTATGGGCTGGCCTACCGCACGCCAGCCCGGCCTCCACCTACGCCCGCTCTTCCGCCGCGTCCGCCAGCAGGGTTGCGCGGTTGCTGGCGAAGGGCGAGGGGATCTGAAACTCCGCAGCCAGCTCCACGTTCGCCACGATCATCTCGCCCGTATCCACGTAGATGGCCTGCTCCATGTTCGCGATGATGCGGCCATCCACCACAACTCCCGTGAAGAAGGTCTCGCGCACCATATCAACGGCCATCTCCGACCGAATGATCGC
The DNA here is from genome assembly GCA_022838965.1 of Actinomycetales bacterium. The sequence goes on from JALHDK010000483.1 coordinate 936, forward strand.
CGCCATTCGGCCGTTGTGGTCCTGGAGGTTGTCGAGCCGGTTGCGCTGACTCAGGAAGGTGCTGGAGGGCGGAAGCGGATCGTCGGCAGCGTCAGGCTGCTCCTGCTGCGGCTCCGCCGCCGCGTCGTTCTCTGCGCCCTCCGCATCCTCCACTACGCCCTCTGCCTCTGCCGGCGGCACGGCCTCAGCATCGGCCTCATCGCCCTCAGCGGGCGGGGCGTCCTCGGCGCCTTCCGCAGCCTCAACGGCTTCCTCAGCGCCGACCTCGGGATCGAGGCCCTCCTCCTCGGCCTCCAAAGGCGACTGCGGCGCGGGCTGAGCCCCGGACATGTCGGGGAGGTCGCCCACCTGGAAGAGCCGGGGTAGCGTCTCGCGCTCCACGCCCCACTCGTCGCCCACGCCCACAGGATGATCGGGCAGGCGGAGCATCCGCGGGACCTGCCCGAAGAGGGTGAACAGATCGGCGGAGAGGAGCTCCGGCGGCGGGTAAGCCTCGCTCTCGGGCAGCCACTGGCCACCCACCCCACGGCGCATGGTTACGGGCCGGTTGACGTATCCGGAGCTCACCGTCTGACCCATGACCATGGCCTGGACTCGGGTGTAGGTGAGCTTCTCCTCGATGACACCATCACTCAGGGGGCCGTAGGCGATGTCGAAGTTGAGATCGGCATAGACGGGGACGGCGCCGATGTTCAACATCGCGACCTCCGCCGACCCCTCGATGGAAGCCGCGTAGCTGCGCACCCCCTCCGCGGGCGGCGTGTAACGAAGTTGGACCATGGGCCGCTCCTGCGCCGCCGCGCCCACGACCAGCACAGCGGCGAGAGTGATAACCAGTGCGCATGTACGGTTCATCCTGACCTCTCCTCACACCGACGCACGAAAGGCCCCGCCGCGGTGGCGGCGGGCAAGCGATCCAATCATATCCCAGACGCCAGCGGGGCGCGAAGCGGTTCC
>JALHDK010000484.1 GCA_022838965.1 Actinomycetales bacterium
GGCCTCGCCCTCACCACCAGTTCAACGGAGCGCATGACGCCCTAACCACGGCCCCAAGGAGCGCCTGACGCCCGCCGGAAAGGCGGCGCGTCATGCGCGCGAGCTGGGAGGCCCTGCACGCAGGCCTCGATCGTTCCGTTCGTACTCTTCAGGCAGAGCAGTCGTTCCAACAAGCCAAGGCCCAACACCCGGTGCTCGCCGGGTTCGACGACGCGGAGAAGGTCGTCGATCACCTCGTGAACGCCCGCGGAGACGGCGAAGCAAAGGATCGCCTCCTCGCGACGCTCGTCGCGATGGTGCAGCAGCGCGAGCACCACGAGGTGGCCAGCGGGCTGCTGTGGCTCGGGCTGTGGCCCGGCCTCACTGGCGTCTACGGTCGCCGCGTTCGCCACTTCCACGGTGAGCCCGACGAGCTCGTCGCGGAGATCGCGCGCGCGTTCACCGAGTTGGTGGAGCGCCTCGACCTCACGGCGGTTCATCGCGTCGCGGCCACGCTGGTGCGCAGCACCGAGCGCGACGTGATGTACCGACGGAAGCGCACCTGGCTGCCGGCGAGCGATGGGCTGCGCGTCGATCACGAGGAGATGTCGGCCTCGTTCGACGCGGACGAAGACGACGGCCTCGCGAGCTGGTTCGACAAGGCCTCGCTCAAGCGCTGGGCCGAGACCCAACACGGCTCCGTGCTCGGCCTCACGCCGGGACTCTCGTTCGACGAGGACGTCGAGGTGCTGCGCGCGTGGCTCGAGCCCGTGGTCGGCGAAGACGCGGAGCTGCTCATCGCCGTGCTGGTCCTGGACGAGTCGCGTCGTGAGGTCGGTGAGCGACTGGGGCTCGCCACCGACAGCGGGCGCAAGCGCGTCCAGCGCGCCGTGGCCCGCCTGAAGAAGCACCTCGCGAAGTCGCTGTCCCGTTTCGCGCGGCCGGACCGCTTTTCCCACCCACAGGCCCCCTGAACCGCACGGAGGACGCACCGAGATGACCCGCGAACCGATCCCCATCCTCAACCTGCCCGGCGACGAGGACTTCATCCGCCTGCCGGGCGTCTTCCGCCGCTGGGAGCTGAACGACGTCGTCCAGCTCGGCGCGGACTTCCACCTCGAAGACGCCGGCGAGGCCGCCGACGGCACGCAGCTCATCG
>JALHDK010000485.1 GCA_022838965.1 Actinomycetales bacterium
GCGTGGGCGTCTTCGTGAACAGCCCCGCCTCACGCATCCTGGACCTGGTGCGCACGCTGGGCCTGGGAGCTGTGCAGCTCTGTGGCGAGGAGCCACCATCGATCCTGAGGAAACTCGGTTCGGTGCCCGTCATCCGCTCCATCGCCGTGGCGGACGCGGAGTCTATCGAGGAGATCGACGCTTGGCCGGTTGCGGCCCATCTGCTCGATGCCCACGTCCCTGGCAGGCACGGGGGCACCGGGCGCACGGTGCCGCTGGAGCTTGCCAGAGCCGCTGTGGCGCGAGCCCGGCACCCCATTCTGGCGGGTGGACTCTCACCCACTAATGTGGGGGCTCGGATCGGGCTCCTGCGCCCCTTCGCCGTCGATGTGTCCTCCGGTGTGGAAGCGGAGCCCGGTGCCAAGGACCCCGACAAGCTCGCCGCACTGTTCGCCGCCGTACGCGCCGCAGACGCGACTACCGCGGAACCGACAGCCTGACCCCAATCGTCAATGGCTCCTCTGGCGACACTCGTTGCTCGGGCAAGCGGACGGTGAGCAGCACAGTCGCCTCGGCAGGGCTCAGGGCGAGGGACATGGCCTCCCGGCGGCCGGGTGGCAGATCGATCCGCACGCGGCCATCCTCGGCCAGCAGCTCGATCGCCTCGGCATCGAGCACCGCGTCAGGTAGGTCCAAGGTCGTGACGGCTCCATCCGCGCTCGACGCCAAGGACGCCTCGAACGCGCCAGCCCGCACTTGCACGGGACCGGCCAGGGCAAGCCCGACACGCACCGCCGGCGTTACATCCTGGCTCTCCGCGGCGAGTGTGTAGGTGTCGGTCAAGGTTAGCCCATCGGCGTCTACGGCCAGGACTCGCTGCACATCCAATCGCTCGCGTAGCTGCGGCCCCCAGACCGCACGAGGCGCGACGGCCTTCAGAGTGGCGCTATCCTCCGCGGCCTCCACAAGCTCGAACTCGGTGTAGTCCGGCCGCTCCAGATCGTCGTGCCGACTTACCACCTGCACGCCGCCCAGTTGCGGAGCGAGTAGGTTCGGGCCTCCATCGACAGTCCAGAGCACCGCTCCCCCGCCGCAGCCCGGCGCTACCGCTGCCTCAGTTTGGTTCGACGTGACACGCACCAACTCGAACCCGTAGGC
>JALHDK010000486.1 GCA_022838965.1 Actinomycetales bacterium
GGCCAGTTGGCGGGCCGCAGGAGTCGGTCCGACCCCGCCAGGTAGGGCTCCAGGCTCTTCTTCGAGAGGATGTGGTTGCCGCTCGTGATGACATCGGCGCCGCCCTGGAGGAACTGCTCCGCGATATCCGGCGTGAGGCCGAAGCCCCCCGCCGCGTTCTCGCCGTTCACGATCACGAAATCGAGGTCATAGCGCTCTCGGAGCCCGGGCACGAGGTTCAGGAAGGCCCTCCGCCCCGGCTGGCCCACGATGTCCCCAATGCAGAGAACCCTCACTACGCCCTCGTCTCCGGTTGGGGAGCCCGGCCCGTGGCCGAGCCGGGCTCCATAGCTCGCCTACTTGGCGTACTCGACCGCCCTCACCTCACGGATCACGGTCACCCGGATCTCGCCGGGGTACTGGAGCTCACCCTCGATCCGCCGAGCCACGTCCCGTGCCAGGGTCGCCGCTAGGGCGTCGTCCATGGCGTCGGGATTGACGATCACGCGGATCTCGCGGCCCGCCTGAATGGCGTAGCACTTCTCCACGCCCTTGAAGCTCTCCGCGATCTTCTCCAATCCCTCCAGACGCTTGATGTAGGTCTCCAGGCTCTCCCGGCGCGCTCCGGGGCGAGAGGCCGAGATGGCGTCCGCCGCCTGAACGAGGACCGCTTCGAGGCAGCCGAAGGCGGCGTCCTCGTGGTGAGCCTCGATGCAGTTGATGACTTCCTCCGACTCCCCGTACCGGCGAGCCAGGTCGGTCCCGATGGCCGCGTGGTGGCCCTCCGTCTCGAAGTCCACCGCCTTGCCGATGTCGTGCAGAAGCGCGCCCCGCTTGGCCGTCGCCACGTTCAGCCCGAGCTGGCCCGCCATCATCCCCGCCAGATGCGCCATCTCCACCGAGTGGGCCAGAACGTTCTGCCCGTAGGAGGTGCGGAACTTCAGCTTGCCCAGGAGCTTCACCAGCTCGGCATGGATGGGCGGCGAGCCGACGGCGAGGAGGGCCTCCTCCGCCGCCTCCTTCATCCGCAGATCCACCTCGGCCTTGGCCTGGCACACCATCTCCTCGATCCGCCCGGGATGGACGCGCCCGTCGGTGATGAGCGCCGTCAGAGCGACTCGCGCCACCTCCCGGCGCACCGGCTCGGCGAGCTTC
>JALHDK010000122.1 GCA_022838965.1 Actinomycetales bacterium
GTCGCCAAGACCCTGCTGGTGCGGGCCCTTGCTGCCGCGCTCGACCTCCGCATGACGCGCGTGCAGTTCACCCCCGACCTGATGCCCGGCGACGTCACGGGATCGCTGGTGTACGACACGCGCACCGCAGCGTTCTCCTTCCGCCCGGGCCCCGTCTTCACGAACCTCCTGCTGGCCGACGAGATCAACCGCACGCCGCCCAAGACCCAGGCCTCCCTCCTCGAGGCCATGGAGGAGCGGCAGGTCTCGGCCGACGGGGTGACGCGGCCACTCCCGGACCCGTTCATGGTCATCGCCACCCAGAATCCCGTCGAGTACGAGGGCACCTACCCGTTACCGGAGGCACAGCTGGACCGCTTCCTGCTGAAGCTGGTCCTCCCCCTGCCGCAGCGCCACGAGGAGATGGAGGTGCTCCGCCGCCATGCGGGGGCCTTCAACCCCCGGGACCTGGCGGGCGCGGGCCTCCGGGCCGTGGCCGGGGCCGCGGATCTCGCGGCCGCGCGGGCGCGTATGCGGGCGGTCGAGGTCGCTCCCGAGGTCCTCGGGTACATCGTCGACGTGGTGCGGATGACGCGGTCCTCGCCGTCGGCCGCTCTGGGCGTCTCGCCGCGCGGCGCCACGGCACTGCTGGCCACGGCACGGGCGTGGGCGTGGCTCTCCGGCCGCACCTTCGTGACGCCCGACGACGTCAAGGCCCTCGCCGTCCCCACGCTGCGCCACCGCATCCAGCTCCGGCCGGAGGCCGAGCTGGAGGGCGTCACGGCGGAGTCGATCATCGGGACCGTGCTCGCGTCGGTCCCCGTTCCCCGCTAGTGTTCCTCACCGGCCGGGCGGTCATCGCGACGGCGGCGGGCGCGGTGGCGGTCCTCCTCGTGCCGCAGCCAGGGGTGGCCGCCGCCTGGCTGGCAGCGGTGACCGGCCTGGTCCTCCTCGACACGCTCCTCGCGGCGAACCCCCGCGGGGTGGACGTGCGCCGCGAGATCGCGCCGTCGGTGCGGCTCGGCGAACGCGCCGAGTCCGTCGTGACGATCGGCAACCCGGGTCCGCGCCGGCTGCGCGGCGCGGTGCGCGATGCGTGGGTCCCCTCGGCAGGCACCGGGCGCAACCGGCACCCGGTGGACGTCCCGGCTGGGGAACGCCGACGGGTGCGGACCACCCTCGTCCCCGTTCGGCGTGGCCGGCGGACCGCCGACCTCGTGACGCTGCGCAGTCTCGGGCCCCTGGGCCTCGCCGGCCGCCAGGTGTCCCGCGAGGCCCCCGCCGCCATCATGGTCCTGCCCCCGTTCACCTCCCGTCGGCACCTGCCCTCCCGCCTCGAACGGCTCCGCCAGCTCGACGGCCGCACCGCCGTCATGGTGCGCGGACAGGGCACCGAGTTCGACTCGCTCCGGGAGTACGTCATCGGCGACGACGTCCGCGCGATCGACTGGCGGGCGACGGCGCGGGCGGGCGACGTCGTCGTCCGGACCTGGCGTCCGGAACGGGACCGGCGCGTTCTGATCGTGGTCGACAGCGGTCGCCTGTCCGCGGTCCGCCTCGGGGAGGGAACGCGCTTCGACGCACAACTCGAGGCCACGCTCCTGCTCGCGGCCCTGGCATCCCACGCTGGTGACCGCGTCAGTGTGGTCGCCGTCGACACCGAGGTGCGGGTCCGCGTGACGGGACTGAGCGGGGCCCGGCTCCTGAACGCGGTGGCGCTGCAGCTCGCGGACGTGGAGCCCGTGCTGGCGGAGACGAACTGGACGCGGGTGGCGGCGGTCGTGCACGAGACGCTCTCCCAGCACGCCCTTGTGGTCCTGCTGACGGCGCTGGATCCCTCGAGTCTCGGCAACGGCCTGCTGCCGGTTGCCCGTGCGCTGGCGGCCGAGCACACCGTGGTGCTCGCCTCCGCCACCGACCCGCTGGTCGACCGCCTGCTGGACGAGCGGGGGGACAGCGAGGCCGTGTACGCCGCGGCCGCGGCCGAGCAGGTCGCCCTGGAACGCGACCTGGCCGAGGCCCGCCTCCGTCACCGGGGCGTGCACGTCCTCCAGGCGACCAGCGACGACCTTCCGCCCACGCTGGCGGACGAGTACCTCCGCCTGAAGCGTGCCGGCCGACTCTGAGCGACGCCGCCCGGGCGGCTCAGCCCGCCTCGGCCGCGTGGTAGCCGGCACGATCCTCGTCGAGGCCGGCGGTCGAGCCCGCCCGCACCGCGCGACCTCCCAGACCCAGCGTGTAGGCCCAGTAGGCGGCGAGAACGACCGCGCCGATGCCTATCTTGACTCCGGTCGGAAGGGTGGACGGCGTCACGAAGGCCTCCACCACCCCACTGACGGCGAGGACGACCACGAGGCCGACCGCCACCACCACCAGCTGCAGACCCTCCTCGCGAAGGGCGCGCGCCCGCGTCCGTCGCCCCGGCGCCACCCACGCCCAGAACAGCGCGAGCCCGGCACCTCCGGCAACGAAGATCGCCGTGAGTTCCATCAGCCCGTGCGGCAGGATCAGCCCGAAGAAGACGCCGAGATTCCCGTGGATCGCCATGATCCCCCCGGCCTGGCCCACCGCGACCGCGTTCGACCAGAGCACCCACGCCGGGAAGATCCCCGTGATCCCGCCTCCGATGCACTGGAACGCGATCCAGGCGTTGTTCGTCCACACCTGTGCGGCGAAGTCGGGTGCCGGGTTGTTCGAGTAGTAGGCGGCGAAGGCCTCCTCCGCGTACTCCCGCAGCTGTTCGGGGGTGCCCACCGAGGCCTGGACGGCGGGCGAGACCGTGAACCACCATCCCGAGACGACGGCCACCGCCACGAAGGCGATCCCCACTCCGGCCGTCCACCAGCGCACCCAGTGGAACGCCGCCGGAAGCGACACCACGAAGAAGCGGGTCACGTCCCCGAAGGTGAACTCCCGCGCGCCCGCGAGCCGCGCCCGCGACTCCGCCAGGAGCATGGACAGCCGGGAGACGAGTGCCGGATCCGGGGCCTGGGTGCGAACGACGGACAGGTGGCCCGCCGTCGCCTGGTAGAGCGCCGCGAACTCGTCGGCCTCGGGGCCGGAGAGCGTGCGACGGCGGGCGAGGGCTTCCAGCCGGCGCCACTCGGCGTCATGCACCGCGACGAAGGCGTCCGTGTCCACGTCCCCACCCTGCCACAGCGGGCGGCTCCGCGCGCCGGGCGGTCCGCCCGGCGGATCGGTTAGGCTCCCTTCGATGGGGAGCGAACTGGACACGATCATCACGGGCGAAGCCGTCTCCCTCGAGTCGCGGCCCGCCAGCGTGATGACCCGTGCGCTCGCCACCCTCATCGATGTCGCCTTCTACGGGATGGTGCTGGTCCTGCTCCTGGCCGGACTCTCCGGGCAACTCGCCGAACTCAACGAGGCCCAGGTGAACACCGTCATGGTGGTGGCGATCGCGCTGCTCGCCGTGGGCGCGCCCACCGCCGTCGAGACGGTGACCCGGGGCCGCTCGCTGGGGAAGGTGGTGGTCGGCACGCGGGTGGTCCGCGACGACGGCGGACCGATCCGCTTCCGTCACGCCCTCACCCGCTGGTCCACGGCCATGGTCGAGCTGTACCTCACCGCCGGCCTGCTGGCCTTCACCGTATCGATGCTCAGCCGCCGCTCGAAGCGGCTCGGGGACATGCTGGCGGGCACGTACGTGGCACGCGTGCGGGGTGTCGAGGAGTACGAGTACCCGCTGCTGATGCCGCCGGAGCTCGCCTCCTGGGCCGCGACCGCCGACGTCGCGCAACTCCCGGACCGCGTGTCGCTCCATGCCCGCACCTATCTCGCCCGGACGGCGACCCTCACGCCCCAGGCGCGCCAGCGGCTCGCCCTCGCCCTGGCGGCGGAGGTCGAGCGCTTCGTGGCGCCGCCCCCTCCTCCGGGAACCCACCCGGAGCGGTTCCTGGCGGCGGTGCTCGCGACGCGACGTGATCGCGAGTATCAGGTGGCCCTGCGCCAGCGGGCGGCGGAGCAGGCCGAACTCGCCGCGCTGACGCGCGCGACCACCCTCCCGGGCCTGCCCTCCTAGGGCGCGGTGGTGATCCTGCGCGCCTCCGACGCGAGGAGGATCGGGATCCCGTCCCGGATGGGATAGGCGAGCCGTTCGTGGGGATCGGTGGACACGAGTTCCGGCGTGCCATCCGGACCGACCCCGTCGACAAGGGGGGCACCCGTGACCGGGCACCGCAGGATCTCCCGCACCCAGCCGAGGTCCTCAGACATCGGAGTCCTTCCCTCCGCGGACGATCTCGAAGAACGGGCGCGCGGGCAACGGCGGCAGGTCCTCGGTGAGGGGCGCCGCAGCCTGACGGTCGGCGGGGCGGACCGTGGGCCGGCGGTGGGCGGCCTCGCGGACGGCGTCGGCGAGCGCTGACAGGTCATCCGGAGACGGCGGGGCGGGCTCGAAGTGGGTGGTCAGGCGGACCACCTGCCAACCCCGGGGAACCGTGAGAGTGAGGGCGTGGCGCTCGCAGAGGTCGTAGGCGTGGGGTTCCGCCGTGGTGGACAGTGGCCCGAGGACCGCGGTCGAGTCGGAGTAGTCGTACGTCAGCGTGGCGACGGCCGGGTTCACGCACGCTGACCGCGAGCACTGGCGACGGACCTTCACAGCTCCTCACGCTACCATCCCCCCACCTACACTCGAGGCATGACCCTGCTCCCGGACATCCCGCCCCGATGGAGCGCCCGGCGCCGCGACCGGCACGGACGCGGGCTGCGCGGACCGCTGCTCAATCCGGCCCTGCCCGCGTGGCGGACGCGGCGGGAGCGGTTCGACCGACTGGTCGCGAGCTCCGCGGCCCGGCTCGTGCGGCTGAACCCGCGCCTGAAGGGTGTCGAGTTCGGGGTGGAGGAGGTTCCGCCGAGCGATCCGAGCGCGTGGGAGGGCGGGACGGTCGCGGTGGGCCGCTACTTCCCCGCTGACCGGGCGCTGGGGGTCGCCGCGCGCGTCGTGGTGTACCGTCGCCCGCTGCTGGCCCGCGCCCAAGGAGCCGGCGATGTCGCTGACCTGGTCCGCATGGTCCTCGCGGAGCAGGCCGCGGGGATGCTCGGGCTGCGCCCGGACGAGCTCGATCCGGAGTATCCGGAGGACGAGTGAGAGTCAGCCGTCCCTGACGAGCACCCGGACCGTCTGGCGCTCGTCCGCGTCCGGCGTGAGCGGGATGGTGGCCACGAGGGTGCCGTCCAGGGCCTCGAGGATCACCGCGGCGTGCACGCCGGCGCTCGCCGTGAGGACGCTGGTGCGCGCGTCCTCCAGCACGGACGCCGCCCCCGCGGGAACCACCACCTCGACCGTTCCGCCGTCCACCGGGGCTGCCGTCACGACGGCGTCGCTCGCGCCCGGATTCGCCAGGAGCAGGCGGGCGCTGGCCGGACCCTCCGGAATCACGACGGCGCCGGCCCGCGCCGCGGAGGTGGCGACCGCCCACGCGCGTTCGGTGCCGTCGTCGGCGGTGGCGGCGGGCCGGGAGGTCTGGGCGGCGGCCGCCACGGGCTGATCGGCCCGCACCCGCACCGCATGGTCCCCGGCCGGCAGGCCGGCGAGGGACACGTCGAAGACGGCACCGGCATCCACCGTGAGGGCGTCCGCGCCGGGGACGGCGCGCACGCCCGTGGCCGTCAGGAGCTCGATGGTCACCAGGGCGGGCTCGCCGCCGGGGTTCACGACCCGGACGAGGTCGCCCGGAGATCCGGAGAGCGACACACCCGGGAGGACCAGTTCGGTGGCGGGTGGGGCGGTGGGGCCGATGATCTCGACCCCGCCCGGGGTGAGCCCGTCGAGAGCGGTGTCGAGGAGTGTGGCCGTCACCTGGCCGCCGCGGGCCACCACCCGGAGGGCGAGGCGGGACACCCCCGCCGTGCTGGCCTCGAGCAGCACAGTCTGGCTCGTCTCGGGCGCCAGGGCGAGGGCAGCGAGACGGGGCAGGGCAACCGGTCCAGTGGGACCCCACCCCTCGACGGTCACGGTGGCGGTGGTGGACCCGGGGTTGGTGAGCTCGAGCCGGGCACTCCGTCCAGCATCGGTAGAACCCCCGACGATCCACGACTCGGACGCCGGCGTGAGGCACGGGGCCGCGACGAGCGACCGCAGGTCCCCCGCATCCGTGCGCCACACCACCGCGCCGGCGGCCAGCGCAGCCTCCGGTCCGACGGGCTCCACCCGGGCCCAGGACGCCGTCGCCGGGACGTCCGCCGCGATCGACAGCGCACCGGACCCCGCGAGGTCACGCGGTGCCGCCCCCGGACCGGCCCAGAAACGGCCGGCCCCCGCTCCCGCCGCGCGCGGGAACGACGTGATGACGAGGCGCGACACCGGATCGACGGGCGCGCGCCGGAAGTCCTCGTCCTCCGTGACCCCGATGTCCGGCAGGGAGGGCTCCGACGGGCACACCAGCGTTGTCGGGGCGGCCCCCACCCGGATCTCGCGGACCTGTTCCCCGGCCGGGGGCGGAGCGGGCGGCGGAGACCAGGTGGCGGCCAGGACGGCGGCGGCACCCCCCGTGACG
>JALHDK010000487.1 GCA_022838965.1 Actinomycetales bacterium
CCCGGCGAGCGTGGCGAGCGACATCTACTCCATTGCGGTCACCTACTATGAGATGCTCACGGGCGCCTTGCCTGAAGGGCTGACGCAGTTTCGCGAGGCGTCCGACGCGGGACGCTTCGACCTGCTGGAACTCGGCACGGCCCCTTCGAACGCGCCGGATCAGGCGCGGGTGGATGGCGTCTGGCCTTACCTGCAGAGCGTTGCCAACCTGCCCGAGCAGCAAGCACGGGTCCTGCAGCAAGCGATGGAGCGGGAACCGGGGCTGCGACCCGCTACGATCCGATCGATGCGGGTGGCCTTCGGATTCGCCAGACCTGCTTCGCCCGAGACGCGAAGGGCCGCGAGCGGCCTCCTGGCTGGCCTTGCCGCAGAGATGGTCGGCCGCATGGAGTACAGCACTCCGGCGCGAGGTGGGGGCGACACCTGCCCGGCCTGCCGTCGCCCTTTGAGGCCGGGCGCCTCGAGCTGTCTCGCGTGCGGGTACGTGATGCCGCCCGAGGACGCTGCGCTGTTCCAGCCGATAGAGGAGCCAAGCCCCGCCCAGACTACGGCGCGAGTCGAGGGCATCGAACTCGCGGACGAGCCCCAACGCCCAGCGCCGGCGGCTGCGCCCGAGGCCCAGGGTCGTCGCGCTCCGTCCCGTCTTCCCCTCCACGCCGACCCCCTGGCGGAGGTGGAGGCGACGACCGCCATCCACACCGGCGACAAGCGGGTCGACTTCTTCGTGACCCAGGGCGACCGGAACCTTGCGGCGGGTCGCCACGATGACGCCCTACAGAGCTATCGATCGGCCGCAGGCGACACGCCCGCCTCGGCCCTGGCCCACAACCGCGCCGGCGACGTGTTGGCAATGCTTAGGCGGTACCGAGAGGCGCAGCGCCACTACGAGCGGGCCATCGCCCTCAACCCAGGCGACTACGACGCACGCCATGACTTGGGCCGAGTCCTGCTCACCCGGGGCGACCTCCACGGGGCTGCCGGCCATCTCCGGGCCGTCGTTGAGGCAGATCCCTCGCCCGAGCTACGGCTCTCGGCGCTCACGCATCTGGGGTCAGCCTGCTGCGCCCAGGGGGATCTCGAGCAGGCCATCGAGGCGTGGTCTCGGGTGGTCCGCGAGGGTCCGCCCAACGCGCC
>JALHDK010000488.1 GCA_022838965.1 Actinomycetales bacterium
CATCGTGCCGCCGCCCAGGCCGATGGTCTCGATGGGCTGCCCCGAGCGGGCGTCGGCCAGGATGGCGGCGCCGCTGAGGGCGCCGACGGTGAGAAGGTCGCCGGCGACCATCGCCGACGCGTTGTAGGTGCCCTTGCCCACCTCGGTGCGGAAGCGGTCGCTCCCGGTCGCGGGGTCGAGCCCGATGAGCTGGCCGTTCATGGAGCCGTAGATGATGGTCCCGTCGGGGCCAACAGCGGGTGAGGTGTAGCCGGCCTGCCCCTGGGCCTCCCAGAGGGGATCGCCGGTGATGAGGTCGAAGGCGCGGATGGTGTTGTCCGGGGCAGAGGCGAAGACCCGCCCCTGGTGGATGAGGCACGCCGACGTCGCCGGGGAGTAGTAGACGCTGCGCCCCACGGGCTGGCTCCAGAGCTCGGCTCCGGTGGCCGCATTCAGGCAGTGGACCGCCTGGTCCCAGGCGCCGAAGACGACGCGGCCCATCGCCACGGCGGGCCGGGACTCGATGGGCCGCTCGACGAAGGCCTCCCAGAGGACGCGGCCCGTGCGGAGGTCCAGGCACCGCATCCCGCCATCGCCGCAGCCGAGGTAGACCTTGTCGACGTGGATGGCGGGCGAGGAGCGGGTCGGAGCGGGCAGACGGACGCTCCAAGCGCGTTGGCCCGTGCGGGCGTCGAACCGCGCCACCTCGCCCCCGGTGGTCGCGACGACCAGGACGTTGCCGTCCACTGCGGGGGTGGCTTGGATGCCGTCGAGGAGCCGGCGGCTCCAGATGGCCGTCCCGCTCACCGGGTCGACACACTCGAGCTGCCCAGCGCGGGACGCCACGTAGGCGCGTCCGCGATGGAGGACCGGGGAGGCGAAGAGGCTCCCGTCATACTGACGGATCCAGTCCACGGAGGCGGTGGGTGTCGCGATGCCGATCTCGCCCTCGGCGACCCGCAACCCGTGGTCCGGCGTGTCGGCCTGAGCGACGACGCGATGGAGGCCGGGTCCGAGGCCGGAGACGTCTATCATCGCCTCGGCCGGGGAGTCGCCGAGGAGAAGGGGCGCCGGCTCACCGCCGCCGACGGACACCGTGGCCGGCAGATCGGGCGGGCCGCCAAGGCGGGCGACGACGATGTCCGCGACCTGGGC
>JALHDK010000489.1 GCA_022838965.1 Actinomycetales bacterium
TCCCTCGTCGATGTCGAAGCCGCGGATGACGAGGCCCCACGTGAACGCGCGGACGTCGTCCTTGCCTTCGAGGTTCACGTGCAGCTCGCCGAGGGGATCCATCTCCCAGCGTACAGAGCCCTTCGCGGGCTCGTCGGGGTCACGCAACATCGCGAGCCAGCGATTCGTGTTCAGGAACGTCGATGTGGCGCCGATGAGGTTGAGCAGCTCGACAGCCCGATCGGAGGCGCCCGTGATGCCGAATTCGAGGTCCACCGTGAGCGGCGGCCGACGACGACGCAGCTCAGGGCCCGACGGCCCCACCACGGTTTCCTCGAGCAACTCGTTCGTCGATAGGGCTCGATTCTCACGCAAGCGAGGACCGGACAGGACCAGCGACGGCAGCTTGGAGATCGCGACGACGTCCAGGCCGTCCAGGGGCGTGTCGTCGAAGTCGACCGCCACGGACAGCGAGACGTTCTCGATCACCTGGCGCTTGAGCTCCCGGAGCAGCGTGCGGATGAGGCGCGTGAGGTCGGCTTCGCGCACGATGCGAGGGCGCAGGTATCTGTATGCCGCGGACAAGACCGCGAGCTCGCCCGGGACCAGCACCCCTGCGGCATCGAGGTTCTGCAGGGCGATATCGACCGATGCCTCGGCCTGTGCCGGCGTCCTGATGACCGCGATCGATTGTGGCCCCTCCTGCCGGACGGACTCCACGACAGCGTCTGCCGAGCCGAACCGCACAGCCACCTTGCTTGCGAATCCGCTCCCGCGCAGGGTGACCAGGTCGCCGCCGCTGGTGGGGCCAGATGCAGGCTCGGGAGAGAGCAGCGTGGGAATCGCCACGGCCTACACTCGCAGCCCGATCGCTCGGGCAATGCGTCCGAGAAAGCGCTTCTGCACGCCCTTCTTGAAGGCCTCGAAGGCCGGCCGCAGGAACGGGCGCGGCGGGATGCGAATGACCACCACGCCCTTCCCTCCACCCGACGACGAAGGTTCGATGCCGGCCTTCTTGAGCAGGACGAACAGGAAGCGCCGCATCTTCGGGGTCATTGGGACAACGAATGGTCCGGCACCGAATTCCTGCGTCTCGGCGACGTTCGCGAGGGAGGAGCCGCCTCGACCGCGAGCCTTGCGGAGCACGCCGACG
>JALHDK010000490.1 GCA_022838965.1 Actinomycetales bacterium
CCGCGGTGAGGCGCTGATTGCATACGATGACCCCGCCGTCGTGAAGTGGGCCGTTCTGCACGAAGATCGCCCGGAGCAGCTCCGCCGAGATGTTCGCGTCGATGAGGATGCCCGTGGCCATGGCCTCGGCGAGCGGCGTCGAGCGCTCGATGGCGATGAGGGCGCCCGTGTGGTCCTTGGACATGCGCAGGCAGGCGGCGATGAGCCGGTGGCAGGTGTCCTCGGTCACCGTGGTGCGGCGCACGAGGAGGCTGCCGAGGTGCGAGAGGAAGGTCCGCAGCTCACCCTGGAACAGGATGATGAGCCCCACGACGCCGGGGACGAGGGCCATGCCCATGAGCCACGTGACCACGGGCAGGACCATGCTGGCGACCCAGTAGAGCGTGAGGAGGAAGGCGACGCCCCACGCCATGCGCCCGGCCCGGGTGCGAGCGAGGGCGGCGAGGATGACGTAGGCGATGGCGATGACCGCCGCCATGTCGACATAGTCAAGCGCCGTCGCGTGACGGAAGGCCTCAACGGATTGGTAGAGGATCCACTTGGCGCCTTGAGTCTGTTCCGTCGGCATCACTTGATCCAGCGGTCATGGGATGGGCGGAATACACCGTATACCTTGGACGGTACTCTCCGAGGGATAGGTTCCTTGCTTTCTGCGCGGCGGCCCCGATGCCCTGCGCGTACTCGACTGGTGTGGCGGAAGGCTTGGTAGTAGAGGCTCGAACCATCTGTGTACGCCCTGACGGTCACCCGCCGCCTCCACAACAGCAAAGAGCCGGCCTTTCGGCCGGCTCTGAACCCCCGCGCTCTCGCGCGGAGGGGGGTCACAACACACTGTGTGTATACCCCAGTGTAGCCTGATCCCCTTCCCTGTCAACGGATGAGGCGCGGAGCACGTCCCCGCCGCGTTTGCCACGAACGTGACGCACTGGGGAGGGCGTGCCCATGGACACAGCAGGATCCGTCGAGCGGCTCACGGCGCCCGATGACGCCAAGCGCGCCGTGGAGGCGCTCGTCGAGCGCTACGCGAGCCAGGCCGACTACTACGCCACCGACCGGCAGATCGACCGCCT
Source organism: Actinomycetales bacterium (assembly GCA_022838965.1). Next base: position 1,071 of record JALHDK010000490.1, read on the forward strand.
CGTCTACGACCTCTACGGGCTCACCGACGAGGAGATCGCCATCGTCGAGGAGGCGACCTAG
>JALHDK010000491.1 GCA_022838965.1 Actinomycetales bacterium
CCAGCGCAGGTCCGCGGCATACGACTCCTCGCCGTTCTGGGTGAGCACGAGCACCAGCCCCGGGTTGATCTGCCATTCGAGCTGCACCTGCTGCTGCTCGGTCGAGGCGGGGTCGAGCGTGTAGGTCACGTAGACGTCGCGCGAGAGGCGCTTGCCCACCGTCACCCGCGCCGAGGAGACCACGTTGCGGCTGGTGGTGAGCGGATCGATCCGGAGCTTGTCGAGGCCGAAGAGCCCCTGCACCCGGGAGGAGACGATCGCCGCCGCCTGGTTGTAGAGGATCGCCTCCGCGCCGAAGCTGCTGGCCTGGGTGGCGTCGCTCCCGGGGCCGACCGGTCCCGCCCCTTCGGTGGGCAGGACCTCGCCGACCGCGAGCAGACCGAAGACGTCGAGGCTCGGCAGGGGCGGATCGGAGGTGAAGCTGACGTCGAGCCGTTCGAGGGTGCCGGCGAGGCGCAGGTGGAGCTCGTACTGCTCGACCCGGGTGCGGGCGTCGAGGTCGATCACCGGCTCGATGCGTGCCGGGTTGGCGAGCGTCACCCGGGCGCGCTCGAGCTCGTAGTCGGTGCCGGCGTAGACGATCTTCCCTCCGGGCTCGGCTTCGATCCGGCCGAAGATCGCCGGCTGCGCGAGGGTGCCGCGCACCGTCAGATCGGCGCTGCCGCGCAGGTCGGCGACGTTGTTGCGGATCCGCAGGGCGTGCGGGGCGCTGAGCGTCACCTGGAGCGCGGTGCCGGCGAGCGCCTCGTCGGTCGCCGCCGCTTCGAGCCGCTGCCGCTCGAGCAGGCGCACCAGGAGCTGGCCGAGATCGGCCGGGAAGTCGCGCAGGTAGAACGCCCGGGCGAGGGTGACCGTCCCGCGCAGCGTCCGCCCCTGCGGCTGGGAGACGAGCGTGAGATCGGCGTTCGTGCGCAGGAGCCAGCCCGGGGGGTAGCGCAGGCCGACCTCCTCGGCCGCGAGCTGGAAGCTGTACTCGGGTTCGGCGGTGTCGAGGCGCACGTTCCCGCCGCCCCGCAGGCGCCCGCCCGCGAGCTCGGCGGTGAAGCTGTCGATCACGATCCGGTCCGGATCGAGGAGGATCATCGCCCGCGCCCGCTCGAAGGTGTGCGGGAACTCCCGGAACCGGAAGCG
>JALHDK010000492.1 GCA_022838965.1 Actinomycetales bacterium
CCCTGGAGGAGAACGAGGAGATAGGGAACGTGGCGGTCGATCCAGCCCCGGCGCCCGGCGATGCCCTCGGCCGCAGCGAGACGGCGGCGAGGGTGCGCGACGCCGTGGCGGGGCTTCCCGCCCATCAGCGGGAGGTCGTGACCCTGCATCACCTGGACGGGATCGAGGTCAAGGCAGTAGCCGAGGTGCTCGACGTACCCCTGGGCACCGTGCTGTCTCGGCTCGCCCGGGCAAGGGCGACGCTGCAGCGGAAGCTCGGCGGGATGATGAACGAGGGAATGGAAGGTTGAGCGCGATGACCTGTGACGAGGCGCGCAAGAGGATCTTGGAGCTGCCTGCGGGCGAGGCGCCGGAGGATCTGGCGTCACACCTGGAGCAATGTGCCGACTGCGCTCGGGCCTACGAGAGCCAGCGCGCCCTCGATGGTCTGCTCCGCGCGGTGGGCACGCCGCCCGTCGAGGCCGACCTCTGGCCCGCGATCCGAAGCCAGCTACGGCCGCGGCGTCTCACCTGGCCGTGGGTCCTCGCCCCCGTCGCGGGCGTGGCCGCCGGCATCGCTCTCGCGCTGCTCTTCGCCTCGCCCACCGTTGCGCCCACGAGCGGTCCCGCTCCCCTCGCGGCGGTCGCGATGGCCGCTCCGGCCGAGCATGGCGCCGACGATCTCGACGAGGACGCCCAGATCATCGCCTGGCACGCCCGCGCCGCGGCGGGGACCGGGCTCTTCGACCCCTCATCCATGGCCATCACCCTGATCAGCCTGACCCAGGGGGGAAGTGAGCTGAACTGAACCCCGGACGCGCCACACTGCTAGCGGTGCTGTTCATCCTGGGCCTCGGGATGGGCGCCGTTGCTACGTACGTCGTCCGTTGGAGCCAGCAGCCCTCGCCCGACGAGCCTGCGGTCCCGACATGGTCGGGCGCTTACACCGCCCGGGGCTCCATGGGCAGTTCCACGCCTCGCGGCGAGATCTCCCGCGAGCTGCGGATCTCCTCGCGCGGGGGGCTGCGTCGCATGGAGCTCCCCTCCGGCGAGGTGATGGTCGACACAGGCGAGTGGGTCGTGGCCCTGCGTGACCCAGACCGGAGCGAGGTCATCTGCCCCTCCTACACGGGCCTCGACGAATCCTCCCT
>JALHDK010000493.1 GCA_022838965.1 Actinomycetales bacterium
CCGCCGGCCGCCCGCGGTTGCCGAACCACTGCTGGAACAGCGCGAGCGGCACGATCATCAGCGTGCGGGTCAGCTTCACGACGACGGCGTAGGAGGCGGCGGTCATCCCGGTGGCGACGATTCCGGCCGCCAGCAACTGCGCATCGAAGGCGGTGGCCGCGGCGACCACCGACGAGGTGTCGTTGACGGCCGTCCCGGCCCACAGACCGAAGGAGGCGTGGTCGAGCCCCATGGCCTGACCGAGGAACGGGAAGAGGATTGCCGCGAGAACGTTGTACAGCACGATCACCGCGATCGACATCGCCACGGCGGACGCCTGCGCCCCGATCACCTGGCTCATCGTCGCGATCGCGGACGCCCCGCAGATCGACGTGCCATACGTGACCAGAATCCGTGTGTCCCGTTCCACCCCAAGGGCCCGGGAGATCGGGATGCCTGCCCCCACGGCCACGGCGATCGTCCCCAGCATCACCGGCAGGCCGGCCCCGCCGATCCTCACCACCTGCTGCAGCGACATGCCAGCCCCGAGGAGCACCACGGACGCCTGCAACACCTTCCTGGAGCAGAACGTCACTCCCCGCTTCCATTCGGGACGCTGGCCGGCGAACTGGCCCGACAGCAAACCCAGCAGGATGCCAACAACCGGCGCCCCCAGCAGGGGCCACTGCCGGCCGAGCAGCCACGCGATGATCCCCAGGGCGAGCGGAGGCACCAGACCCGGCCAGAGGCTGCTGACGCGCGGGCGCGGCAGGGAACCAGTGGAATCAGGCACGCCTCATTGTCTACCAACGCAGTCGGGGGCCGCCCCGATCCCGCACCGCGGTGATCCTGCCAGCGACCCACATCACGTGCGGTTCGCTGGGCTCTCAGGGGCGGGTGCGCTCCACGGCAGGGGTATGGCCCGGGCAGAACATTCGCACCGGCAGGGCGGACAGCATGTCGCGGGTCGCGTCAGCCTGGACGGGATCGGTCACCACCTGTCGCGGGAAGAACGGGATCAGCTCGCCGTCGGGTCCACTGTTGGCGGCATTGAATCGGCCTGGGTTTCGTTCCTATCGGTTTCCCTGTCCGGCGGTCGCCGGGAGGCCTGATTCGAGGTCAGCGTAGTACGCGTCCTCGATCTCGATCG
>JALHDK010000494.1:0-1129 GCA_022838965.1 Actinomycetales bacterium
AGCTCGATCAAGGTGAAGCCAACGCGCTTCCTCATCAGGTCATTCCTCCGTATGGTCATGGTCTCTGTAGACATGAGGCGATGATCACCTGGTGAGGTTATGGCGCTGTTAGCGGTAGGTTAGCGGCTGATTAGGGCTTAGGCGACCTGTGGGGGGAGACCTTAATGGTCTCTTAATGGAGGGTCACTATCTTCACGGTTGCGAAGCCGAGACGATACCGCCATCGCCGGAGGGAGCAACTCGGTGCCGAATGACATCCTCATCATCGAGGACGACCCGGACATCGCCGATGCCGTGGCCTATGCCCTGCAGCAGGAGGGTCTGCGGGCAACGGTGGCGCGGGACGGGCGCGCGGGGCTCGAGCAGTTCGCTGCGATCCATCCGGACCTCGTTATCCTGGACCTCATGCTGCCGGGGCTCGATGGGTTCAGCGTGTTCCGCTCGATCCGGCGCAAGGCCGAGACCCCGGTCATCATGCTGACCGCGAAGGCCGCGGAAGCCGACCGGGTGGCGGGGCTCGAGCTGGGAGCGGACGACTACGTCACCAAGCCCTTCTCGATGCGCGAACTGGTGGCGCGGGTGCGCGGCGTGCTTCGTCGCGCCTCGACGCCCGCGCTCCCTGAGGAGGAGACACTCTCGGCCGCTGATGTCGTGATTGATCGTGCCCGGAGGCGCGTGACGGTCGGCGGCCGCGAGGTGAAGCTGACGCTTCGGGAGTTCGCGCTGCTGGAGTGTCTCGTCCGCAACGCTGGGCGGGTTCTCACTCGGCAGCTGCTGCTGGAGCAGGCGTGGGATGAGAGCGAGTACATCGACCACCGCACCGTCGATGTCCACGTCCGCTGGGTGCGACAGAAGATCGAGGAAGACCCGAGCAACCCACGCCGGCTCCTCACAGTGCGTGGCGTGGGATACCGTTTCGTGGAGTAGCCGATGCGTCTATCGCTCCGAGCCCGGCTCGCCGTCGCTCAAGTCGCGCTCATCGCCGCCCTCGGGCTGGCGGTAGCGATCCTGGCGAGCGGGGCCACCGAGGCCTATCTCGAGGATCAGGTGCGCGACCGGCTGGCGCGGGAGTGCGACCTTCTGCGGCTCGCTATCGAGGAGCTATCTGGCCAGCCCCTCGCCGAGACGG
>JALHDK010000494.1:1153-1594 GCA_022838965.1 Actinomycetales bacterium
CGCGGAGGCCAGCGCCATGGAGAGTCACGTCGGCCGCCCCGAGATCGTGGCGGCCCGAGCTCACGGCATCGGCTCCGCGGCGCGGAGAAGCCCCACGACGGGCATACGGACCATGTATGTGGCGACATCGGGCGGACCAGGGGAGCCGACCATCCGACTGGCTCTCTCCCTCGCCGAGGTTCGGCGCGCGACTCGCTCGGTGCGTGGAGCCACCTTCCTCGGCGTCCTCCTCGCGACCCTCCTCGCCGCGGCGATCGCCGTATGGTCGGTCCGGGCGCTGACCGGCTCACTGGAGGACCTCGTGGAGGTGGCGAGGCGGCTGGGTAGAGGCGATCTCAGCGCCCGCGCCTGGGTGGGCAGTGCCGATGAGCCACGGGAGCTGGGCGAGGCCCTGAACACCATCGCGGGTGAGCTCTCCGCGGCGATGGAGGAGCTCAGCAG
>JALHDK010000495.1 GCA_022838965.1 Actinomycetales bacterium
TGGACTACTTCGCTGTGGGTTTTCGATTCATGACGACAGTGCCGACGCCCGCGGTCACCACCAGTGCGATGGCCACGAGTGTGAATGCGTCGAGCGTTTGCCCGATCACGAGGACTCCGGCCAGTGCGGCCGCTGCGGGTTCGAGGGCGATGAGGACGGCAAAGACTTTCTTGGCTAGAGAGCGCAGCGCCCACATTTCCAAGCTGTACGGGATGACGGACGAGAGGACGGCGACGGCTGCGCCTGCGGCGAGCATCGTCGGATCCAGCAGTTCACTTCCGCCCGAGACGACGCCGAAGGGTAGCGTCAATACGGCCGCGACGATGCTTGCGCCTGCCAACCCGTCGGCGCTCGGGAGCGTCGCGGCCAGGTGGGAACCGGCCACGATGTATCCGGCCCACGCAGTAGCGGCGATCAACGCGAACATCACCCCGATCGGGTCCAAACCGGATTCGCCGTGATCGCCCAACCCGAGCAGCAACACTCCGCCGAAGGCGAGCAGCACCCATGCTCCGTCGGCCCACCGACGAGACAGAACTGCGGCCAGGGTGAGCGGTCCGAGGAACTCGATGGTGACGGCCGTTCCGATGGGCACCGTGTCGAGGGCGAGGTAGAAGGCGCCGTTCATCACGGCGAGGGCGATGCCCAGCGCGAAGATGCCTTTGCGCTGCCGGTTCGACCATCTGCTCCATCGCGGGCGGACGATGACGCCGAGGATGATCGCGGCGATCGTCAGCCGCAGCGTCGTGGCTCCGGCCGGCCCGATCTGCGAGAACAGTGTCGTCGCGAATGCCGCTCCGAACTGGAGCGACAGTATCGACGTGAGGACTGCTCCGACCGGCAGTAGCTGACTGCCGGCCTTCATTCTCCGGTGAACTCGGGACTTCGACGCTCGAGCATCGCGGCGACGGCTTCGTGGTGATCTCGGGTGTGGTGGGCGATCGACTGCATGGCGGCCGAGAGTTCGAGCAAGCTCTCGAGGCTCTGGTGCTGGCCCTCGCGGAGGAGCTTTTTGGTCATGCGGAGTACCTGCGGGGGATTGGCGGCTACTCGAGCTGCCAAAGCGTGCGCAGCGGAAAGCAATTCCTCGGGCTCGGTCACCTGCGAGACCAGACCCCAGTCGAGTGC
>JALHDK010000123.1 GCA_022838965.1 Actinomycetales bacterium
AGGATTTCCCGTTCCACCGGATAGATATTTTCGATTTTGCTGGCGATGCGAAAGTCGAGCATTCGTTCCATCACACCATCACACGCATTTGGGTCGCGCGAACGCAAAACCCACCGGCCCGCTCGTCTGCCATTTCCTCAGTACCGTAGACATGGTAGAGGCCAGTCTTCCACCCGTCAAGGGAAAATTCGCGTTGGGCCGGACCGGCCGCCGGACCGGCCGCCGGAGTGGCCGGGAAGGCCTCACGAAGGCGCCGGACCACCGGTGCCTCCACGGTGGAGGACGCGGACTTCACGAATTCGCCGAGCTCGCTCAGTTTCGCGAGCACGGTCTTGCTGTCGACACCGAGCTCCTTCGCGAGCTCGTGGACACGCAGCTTTGCCACAAAATCTCCTGTCTCGGCCGCTCCGAGGCAGGAACGGACCGTCAAATGTGCTGGCAGCTCATCGCTGGGTACTCATGGGGTGCCCATCAGCTTCCAACCCGCTTCCCTGGGTCGTGGCCGTTGTCGGCCCGGTCGTGTGTGGCGATCGACGATCGCTCGATGGCCTCGATCTGCTGATCGAGGAGGTCGTCGTACGTGAACCGCCCCCGGAGGGCGCGGTCGAAAGCACGGCGACGGCGTGCGTTCTCCAGACAGTGGCGGCGGGGGTGCAGCCACGTCCCACGACCTGGCATCACTCCCCTCGTGTCCAGGACGATGTGATCGCCACGAGCCACGAGTCGAATGAGGTTCGATCGCGAGTCACGTTCCCGGCATCCCACGCAGGTCCGCACAGGCACGTGCACCTTCCGGAAGTGTAGCGTGTTCTCCTCCGTCAGGGGACACCGGGCCCTTCCTGCGCAGCGGCGTCATCGCTCACACTCTCCGCCTCGTCCCGCCCCGGTTCGGAGGTGGGGTGCGCCACCTCCGTGTCGGAGTGGATGTCGATCCGCCATCCTGTCAGGCGTGCCGCCAGCCGCGCGTTCTGGCCCTCCTTGCCGATGGCCAGCGATAGCTGGTAGTCCGGCACGATGACCCGGGCCGTCCGGGTCTCGGGCGAGACGATCTCCACTGAGGTCACCCGCGCGGGCGAGAGTGCGGCTGCCACGAACTGGGCGGGATCCTCGGACCAGCTCACGATGTCGATCTTCTCGCCCTGCAGCTCGTTCATCACGGCACGCACACGCTGCCCCATCGGCCCGATGCACGCGCCCTTGGCGTTGAAGCCCGGAATCCGGGAAGTGACGGCCATCTTGGTCCGGTGGCCCGCCTCCCGCGCCAGGGCTGCGATCTCCACCGTTCCGTCCGCGATCTCCGGGACCTCGAGGGCGAACAGCCGCCTCACCAGGTTGGGGTGGGATCGCGAGAGTGTGATGAGCGGACCCTTCGGCCCCCGGGTGACATCCAGCACGTAGCACCGGATCCGGTCGCCGTGGACGTACCGTTCGCCCGGCACCTGTTCGTGGACGGGCAGCACCGCCTCGATGTCCCCCACGTTGACCATGACGTTGCGCGTGGAGCGGTCGGCCTGGATGACACCCGCGATGGTGTCCCCCGCCTTGCCGCGGTACGCCCCCAGGATCTGCGCATCCTCCGCGTCCCGCAGCCGCTGCATGATGACGGACCGCGCCGTCGCTGTGGCGATGCGGCCGAATCCCGAGGGGGTGTCGTCGAACTCGCCCACCGGATTGCCGTCCTCGTCGACCTCGGTGGCCATCACCCTGACCTCGCCGGTCCGCGCGTTCACCTCGACGCGGGCCTGGCCGATGGCGCCCGGCTGGCGATGATAGGCGACCAGGAGGGCCTCCTCGATCGCGGAGAGCAGGGTGAGCAGGGGGATCCCGCGCTCCGTCTCCACCATGCGCAGAGCGGCCATGTCGATGTCCACGTCACTCCTCTCCGGGGGCCAGTTCCACCTGGGTCACGGCCCGGTCGATCTCGGACAGCGCGATCGTCTCGCCATCGAGCACGATCGCGTCCTCCCCTGCATCCTGGAGGCGCCCGATGCGGGTACCAGCCGCCGTCGTCACGGCGACGAGGCGGCCGACGGCGCGGCGGAAGTGCCGCGGCGTGGTGAGCGGCCGGCCGACGCCGGGAGTCGTGACCTCGAGAGTGTAGGTTCCGGAGACGAGATCGTGGGCATCGAGCACGTGCGAGATCTCGCGCGACACGTCCGCCAGTGCGTCGGAGGACACCCCGCCGGGACCGTCCGGCAGGTCGACCACCACGCGGACGACGCGTCGCCGGCCGGCCGCCGCCACCGACACCCCCTCGACCAGGAGGCCCGCCCGGCTGACGACGGGCTCGAGGTGCCTGAGCAGCTCGTCCTGCCGCGCGCGTGCCATCCCCGGTCCTCCTCTGGAGTTCTCAACCGTCATGGTAACCCGTGCCGGCAGACCGCTGCATGGCGGCCCGCGCGTGGGGCAGGATCGATCCTGTGAGGAGACTGCTCGTGCTGGCCGTGGCGGCGCTGCTCGCGGGTTGTGGTCTTCGCCTCGACAGCCCCGACCCGACGCCGTCGCCCCCCTCTGCCGACGAGGTGGCACGACAGCGGGAGGCGCTGCGTGCGGAGGCTCTGGCGCGGCTGCCGCACGGGGGTGAGGAGGCGCTCGTCGCCGTCGCCCTCCATGCGGGACAGCAGCTGGACGCGCTGGGAGGAGTGTGGGTGGCCTGGCCGGCCGGGGACGGCCCCTCACCCACGGACGCCCCCGCCGCGGACATCGTCATCGGGCCCGGCGCCACCGGTGTCCTCGAGGCCCTGGACGAGGGCATTCCCGACCTCGTCGCGGCCACCCGGGAGGCGGAGGATCCGGCCCTCGCCCGCCTCTTCGCGGCGATCGCGACAGCACGGACCGCCGACGCGGAGCGCCTCGCGACCGCCGTCGGCGTGCCACGGGACATCCCGCCCATGCCCTCCGTGATCACGGCCACTGTCCCGGAGGTCGTCCGGTCCCTCGACGCGACGGCGTGGCTCATCGAGGCGATCGCCGCGCGGAGGCGCGCGGCTGGCGAGGATGCGGGCGCCCTGATCGAGCGCGCCGCCGAGCTGCGCCGCCTGGCCGAGGCGACCGTGACGGCCAACGGGTGGGTGGACGCCGACCCGCGCGACCCGTGGTACCCCGTCTCCGAGGCCGACGACGCGGCCGGGCTCGAGGCGAACCTCGCCCGCGCCCTGGTGGCGGCGATCGGGGAGAGCGCGGCACGCGAGAGCCTGCTCGCAGCGGCGCGGACGAGCGCAGTGCTCGCGGCCCGGGGCGGTGCCGAGGTGGGGGCGCTTCCCGGCGTCGGCGAGCGGCAGCTCCTGCCGCTCCCCGGTCCTCCGCGCCCGCACCTCCACCATCCCGTTGACGAGCCCGCGGCCCACCACGACGACCCACGGCACACCGAGCAGTTCCGCATCGGCGAACTTGACGCCTGCACTCACGCGGGGCCGGTCGTCGAGAATCACCTCGACACCGGCGGCCTCGAGCGCGGCGGCCAGACCCTCCGCCGCCTCGAAGATGGCGGCCTCCTTGCCGGTGGCCACGATGTGCACGTGGGCGGGCGCCACCTGGACCGGCCATGCGAGCCCGAAGTCGTCGTGGTGCGCCTCCGCGATGGCCGCGACCGCCCGCGAAACACCGATCCCGTACGACCCCATCGTGACGGTCGTCGCCTTGCCGTTCTGGTCGAGGACCGCGAGACCGAAGGCCTCCGCGTACTTCCGGCCGAGCTGGAAAATGTGTCCAACCTCGATGCCGCGCGCGATCTCGAGCGGCCCGGAGCCGTCGGGGGCCGGATCCCCGTCGCGGACCTCCGCCACCTCGACGGTCCCGTCCGCAGTGAAGTCCCGGCCCGCCACCAGGCCGAAGTCGTGGGTGTCAGGGACGTTGCCGCCCGCGATCCAGGACGTGCCGGGCACGATCCGGGGGTCGATGAGGAATCGCACGGCTCCGCCCGTGCCATCGGCGTTCCGGGGGTGTCCATTCGGGCCGAGCACGCCGGGACCGATGTACCCCTTCACCAGTTCGGGGTGCGTGCGGAAGTCCTCCTCCCCCGCGGTTTCGACGACGGCGGGGGCGAAGGCCGCCTCGAGCCGCTTCGGATCGACCTGCCGGTCTCCCGGCACGCCGACGACGACGACCTCCCGCTCGCCGTCGGGGTGCGTCAGCGCGAGGACGACCACCTTCAGCGTGTCCGCCGCCACCCAGGCACGGTCCTCACGCGGGTAGTGGAGGTTCGCGAACGTGACGAGCGATTCGATGGTCTCCGCGCCGGGCGTCGCGAGCTTCCGGGCCGGCTGCATGTGGGTGAAGTCGCGCGCCGGTGGCGCGACCGTGGTCACTGCCTCGACATTGGCGGCGTACCCGCCGGGAGAGCGGACGAAGGTGTCCTCGCCGACCGGCGTCGGATGCAGGAACTCTTCGGACCGGGATCCTCCCATCGCCCCCGACATCGCCGAGCAGATGACGACGTCCAGCCCCAGACGCCGGAAGATCCGCTGGTAGGCGCCCCGCTGGGCGGCGTACGACACGGCGAGGGCCTCGTCGTCCATGTCGAACGAGTACGCGTCCTTCATGACGAACTCGCGGCCACGCAGCAGGCCCGCCCGTGGGCGCGCCTCGTCCCGGTACTTCGTCTGGATCTGGTAGAGGGTCAGCGGCAGGTCCTTGTAGGACGAGCACATGTCCTTGACCAGCAGGGTGAACATCTCCTCGTGGGTGGGTGCCAGGAGGTAGTCGTTGTCCTTGCGGTCCTTGAGGCGGAACAGGTTCGGGCCGTACCCGGCCCAGCGGCCCGTCTCCTCGTACGGTTCACGCGGCAGCAGTGCCGGGAAGTGCACCTCCTGCGCGCCGATGGCCGCCATCTCCTCCCGGATGATCGCCTCGATCTTGCCGAGGACCGCGAGCCCGAGCGGCAGCCAGGTGTAGATCCCGGGTGCGGCGCGGCGGATGTAGCCGGCCCGCACGAGGAGCCTGTGGCTGGCGACCTCGGCATCGACCGGATCCTCGCGCAGCGTACGGACGAACAGTGAGGACATTCGTGTGGGCACGAGCCCAAGGGTACCTGCTGCGCGCGGGTGCCCCGCCGCGTCAGAAGAGCACCGTGGCGTACGTCCCCACGGGAACGAAGCCCACCTTCGCGTAGACCGCGCGGGCCGCCACATTGAAGTCGTTCACGTACAGGGACACCGTCGGAGCGACGTGGGCCTGGATGTGGTCCACCACGGCGGCCATCGCCGCCGTCGCCAGTCCCCGTCCCCGCAGGGCGGGATGCACCCACACGCCCTGGACCTGCGCCATGCCGTCCCAGAGGGCGCCGATGTCGGCCTTGAAGACCACGCGCGGCGCACCACCGCCCTCGTCGGTCACCATGTAGGAGCGCCGGGACGCCAGGAGACCGCGAACGTACTGCGCGTAGCCGCCGCCGCTGCGCGTCGGGTCGTAGCCAACCTCCTCGGTGAACATCGCGACCGACGCCGGAAAGAGGATCTCGAAATCGGCAGGACCGGCGACCCGCACGCGCGGCTCCCGCGGCACGGTGGGCCGGGTGGTGGTCACCAGCGCCGGCTGGTTCGGACGGATCTCCCGCGGGATCGGCCACCAGCCGGAGAGCTCCGCCCACAGCGCCTCGACGAGCTCGGCCGATCCGACCAGCGAGGAGGACCGCCGGCCGCGGCGTCGCACCCAGGTCGCGAGCACCGGCATCGCCTCGAGCGCCCCGACCGGCACCAGGTTCGCGCCCGCCCAGCACACCGCCGTGAGCCGCCCCTCGTCCTCGACCCCCAGCATCTGGGCGCCCTCGGACCCGCGGCCCAGCGCGTCGAGGTGGACGGCCGCGAGGATCGAGGTGACCGGGCGGGCCCGCATCAGCGCTTCCGCCTCGCTCCGGTCGAGCTCGGTCAGTGGACGTACCCGCGCCGTCGCCCGGGACCAGGGCGCGCGCACTCAGCCGAGAGTGACCGACGGGACCCCGTCGTCGCCGGCCGCCTCGAACTCGGCCGCAAGGCGGTTGGCCTCGGCGATCAGGGTCTCCACGATCTGGTCCTCGGGCACGGTCCGGATGACTTCGCCCTTGACGAAGATCTGGCCCTTGCCGTTTCCCGATGCCACCCCGAGATCGGCCTCCCTCGCCTCCCCCGGACCGTTGACGATGCACCCCATGACGGCGACCCGCAACGGGACGGTCATCCCTTCCAGGGCCGCGGTCACCGCGTTGGCGAGCTCGTACACGTCCACCTGCGCCCTCCCGCAGGACGGGCAGGAGACGATCTCGAGTTTGCGGGGCTTGAGGTTGAGCGACTCGAGGATCTGGTTGCCGACCTTCACCTCCTCGACCGGGGGGGCCGACAGCGAGACCCGGATCGTGTCCCCGATGCCCTTCGAGAGCAGGGCACCGAAGGCGACGGCGGACTTGATCGTTCCCTGGAACGCGGGGCCGGCCTCGGTGACTCCCAGGTGGAGCGGCCAGTCGCCGCGCTCGGAGAGCATCTCGTAGGCGCGGA
>JALHDK010000496.1 GCA_022838965.1 Actinomycetales bacterium
CCGCCGAGCGTGGCCCGCACCCTACCCTCCGCGTCCCGGGTGTGTCCGACGCGCAGCTGGCCGTATGCCACCAGCCGGTCGCCGTCCCACACCGCCCAGCTGTCCGTTGCCGGCGAGAAGCCGCTCTCCTCCAACTCCTCGGCGAGGTCGGCGGCGTCGTAGAACTCCTCCGTGCCGTCCGCCTCGGCGAGGAGGTTGGTGAGGTCCGCCCATGCGGGCACGGCGGCGGCGTCGAGGTGGCTCCAGCACAGGTCCATGGGGTCATCCTGTCCGCGGCACCGTTCGCTGGTCCAGTGGATTTGCGGGCCTGCGTGCGGTCACGCAGCGAGCGCAGTCTCGAGCAATCGTGACAACGGAGTCTCCGTTTGGAGAATGGAGTCTCCGCTTCATTTGGGAGGCCGGAAACCATGGCTCCCCAAACCGACCGGTCTGACTGCGGCGGGGGTCGCCGCGGTAGGCTCGAGCATGGCCACTCTGCTGGAGATCCACCCGGTCGACCCGCAGCCGCGCCTCGTCTCCCAGGTCGTGGACGTGCTGCTCGACGGCGGATTGATCGCCTACCCCACTGATGCCTGCTACGCGCTCGGGGCGGTGGTGGGCAACCAGCACGCCAAGGAACGGATCCTCGCGATCCGCCAGCTCGACGAACGGCACGACTTCACGCTCGTCTGCCGTGACTTCGCCCAGCTGGGGCAGTTCGTCCGCCTCAGCAACCCCGTCTTCCGTGCGGTCAAGGCCGCGACACCCGGTCCCTACACCTTCATCCTTCCGGCGAGCCCCGAGGTACCGCGCCGCCTGCAGCACCCGCGCAAGCGCACGGTCGGCGTGCGCATCCCGGAGCACCGCATCACCCAGGCCATCCTGGCGGAGCTGGGGGAGCCGCTGCTGTCCAGCAGCTTGCTGCTGCCGGGGGAGGAGGAGCCCATGGCACTCGGCTACGAGGTGCGGGAGGCACTGGACCACCTCGTCGAGCTCGTCATCGACGGGGACGCGACGGGATGCGAGCCGACGACGGTCGTCGACTTCTCGGCCGGCTCGCCCGAGGTCGTGCGCGTCGGCTCGGGAGATCCTGCTCGCTTCTCCTGACCCCCACTCCCGACCCCTACGAGGGGAACCTCTGCTGACCC
>JALHDK010000497.1 GCA_022838965.1 Actinomycetales bacterium
GCCACGATCCTCTGCGGCTGGTGGGCGGGAGAGTCATGCGGCCGCCGCCGGCAGTGGCTCTATGTGGCGGCCGCCGCGGGCGCGGGCTTGGGATTCCTGACCAAGGGGCCCGTCGGCGCGGCGCTACCCATCGTCGTGCTCTGCGTCCATTGGGGCTTCTCAGGCGTCCTCCGTGAGCGGCTCGCCGGCGTACCCTGGGCGCGCGCGAGCCTCGTTTTCGCCACGCTCGGCCTGGGTTGGTACGTAGCGGTCTCGATCGTCGAGAGCCCCGACTTCCTGCGGCCTTTCTTCCTGCGGGAGAACCTGGGACGCATTGTGACAGGCGCGGGCGGCCCGAAGGAGTCGTTGGACTGGTCGCGGCTCATCGTCCCGACCCTCGCCGTGGTGGGCTTCCTGCCCTACAGCCCCTTCGGAATCGCCGGGCTGTTCCAGCGCCCCTCCCGCAGCGATGAGCGGCACCGCTCGGTGCGACATCTGCTGCACACCTGGTTCTGGGCGACGCTCATCGTATTCGCCCTCCCCAAGGGCCAGTGGCCCTCCTACGCTCTGCCCCTCGCCGCCCCGATGGCGCTCATCGCAGCCTCCGAACTGGATCAGCGGCTCCAGCGGCCCAGGGAGGGTCTCGGCGCCTGGACGGCCGTCGCGCTCCTGAGCCTCGTCTGGATCGTCGCGCTCACGCTAGGGCCGAGCATCGCCCAGCAGACGCCGCCAGAGTACTCCCACGGACTGCCCGTGCGCCTCATACGGCTTCTGTGCACGGTGTCCGCCGGTCTACTCGCGGTGGGCACGGCGGCGGCGATCATGCTGCGCTTGCGAGAGGCCCGAGTGGCGGCGGCCAGCACGCTCCTGGCGACATGGATCCTCGCCATGGGCGTGTTCGTGCAGGTCACTGCCCCTCTGCTCGTGCAGCATGTGACGGGCCCGAAGGTGTCGGTGGGCCATGCCATCGCCGCCCGGTGCGTGGCTCAGCCGGTGCTCACCTACGGGAACCGCTACTCCTCGCTGCCCTTCTACGCGGGGCGGCCGCTGGAGTTCTTCACCCAGGACGATCCGGGCTTCACGCGTAGAGTGGAAGCTCTCCGCGCTGAGGGCTCCGTGTGGGTGGTAGCCGACCCCAAGGGGGCCGA
>JALHDK010000498.1 GCA_022838965.1 Actinomycetales bacterium
CCCGGCACTGACAGCATCCCTCCGGAAAGTGCCGGGGACTGACAGCGTCCCTGGCACCTGGACGGGCGCCCTGCACAGGATAGGCAAGACGGTAGTCTTCATTTTACCCCCAAGATGAAATGCTCCCGTCGTTTCTGGATTGCCCGGGCGGCGACCAGGCCGGCAGCCGAGGCCTGGATGAGGCCGCGGGTGACGCCGGCGCCGTCGCCACAGGCGAACAGGTTCTCGACCTCGGTCTCGAGGTCGGTGGTAAGTTTGAGACGGTTCGAGTAGAACTTGACCTCGACGCCGTAGAGCAAGGTGTGGCGCGAGGCCACGCCGGGGGCGATCTCGTCCAGGGCGTGGAGCATCTCGAGGATATCCACGACGTAGCGATAGGGCAGGACGAGGTTGAGGTCGCCGGGGATCGCGCTGGGCAGGGTGGGTGTGATGACGGAACGGGAGAGGCGTTCGTGGGTGGAGCGCCGGCCCGATTCGAGGTCGCCGAGGCGTTGGACCATGATGCCGCCGCTCAGCAGGTTGGCGAGGCGGGCGATGCTCTTGCCGTAGGCGATGGGGTCGTCGAAGGGCTCGGTGAAGCTCTTGCTGACCAGGAGCGCGAAGTTGGTGTTGGCGGTCTTGTGGTCGGCGAAGGAGTGACCGTTGACGGTCATGACGTCGCCGGCGAACTCGGTGCTGACCTCGCCGTAGGGGCACATGCAGAAGGTGCGGATCTTGTCGTCGAAGGCCTTGGAGTAGTAGACGAACTTCGATTCGTAGACGAGGTCGGTGATGGGCTGGAGGACGGCGGCGGGGACCTCGATGCGGAGGCCCAGGTCGACCGGGTTGCGGGCGAGCGACAGACCAAGGACGCGGGCCGCGGTTTCCAGCCAACTGGCGCCCTCGCGCCCGGGCGCGAGGATCACGGCCTGGGCTGAGAGGGTGTCGCCGGCTTCGGTGGTGACGGCAACGACCTTGCCATCCTCGGTGATGACGTCCCTGACGGGCGTGCGCATGCGAATCTCAACGCCGCGCTCGAGGAGGGCGTCGCGCATGCGGCGCATGATGTCGACGCAGTGCTCGGTGCCCATATGGCGGATGGGGACGGAGATGAAGCGCAGGCCGGCGAGCGAGGCGCGCTTGTCGA
>JALHDK010000499.1 GCA_022838965.1 Actinomycetales bacterium
CCTCGCGACGAACATCCTCAAGGTGGACACGGCGGCGATGGTCGCGGCGGCGATCCTCATCGCCTCGCCGTGGCGGCCCAGGAGGTAGGAACCCCGCCTCCGGCGCGGAATACCTGGAGAGTGTCGGATTCTCACAGCGCCCCAGTTGGCTCCGCTTCCGCCCACGCCGCTCTCGAGGTGCAGCGCCTCTCGAAGAGCTTCCCCGGCGTGCGAGCCCTGCGCGACGTCTCCCTGAGGGTGCGCTCCGGCTCGATCCATGCTTTGGTGGGCGAGAACGGCGCGGGCAAGTCGACCCTGGTGAAGATCATCGCGGGGATCCAGCAGCCGGACGCGGGCGCCGTGGAACTCTCCGGTCGGCGGGTGACGCGCTTCACTCCTGTCGCGTCGCGTGCGCTCGGAGTGGGCCTCGTGGCCCAGGAGGCCGAGCACTTCGCGGACCTCACGGCGCTGGAGAACTTTTACGTGGGCGACTGGGAGCGGCGGTTCGGTCCCGTGCTGGACTGGCAGGCCATGGAGACCCGGGCCCGCCAAGTGCTCGAGGACCTGGGCGTCAACATCCCCCTGCAGGCGCGCATGGGTGATCTGCCCCTCGCCCAGCGCCAGATGATCCAGATCGGCCGCGCCCTGCTCTTGGACGCGCGGCTGCTGATCCTCGACGAGCCCACGGCCGCCCTGGGGCAGGCGGAGACCGACGCCCTCTTCGCCCTCGTTCGGCGGCTCGCCGAGCGTGGCGTGGGGATCATCTACATCAGCCACCGCCTTGACGAGGTGTTCGAACTCGCCGACGAGGTGACCGTGCTGCGGGACGGCGAACTCGTCGACAGCCTCCCCGTCGACGGTCTCAGCCGCGAGGACCTCGTGCGCATGATGGTCGGCTCCGAGGTGCCCGCGTCCCGTCGGGTCGAGGGCCCGGCTCCGGCCGCGAGCGAGGCGCCACCTGTGCTTGAGGTGGTGGGCCTCGGCGTGAGGGGGCAGTTCGAGGATGTGACCCTCTCCGTCCGTCCGGGGGAGATCCTGGGGCTCGCAGGCCTCCAGGGCTCGGGACGCAACGCCCTCGCCCACGCCCTCGGAGGGGCTCTTCGCGCCGACGCGGGCGAGGTGCGCGTAGATGGTGCGAACCAGCG
>JALHDK010000500.1 GCA_022838965.1 Actinomycetales bacterium
CTTCTACTGCCGAGCCCTGATCGCGGCGGTTCGCGCCGAGCCCGACCATGGCTCTGAGCGGGTAACCGAGGCGCTGCTCTGGGACGAGGTGTCCGTTGAGGTCGAGGCAGGTGACTGGTGGCGGGTCAGCCTCCCCTCCCAGGCCGGGTACACGGGCTGGCTCCCGCGCGAGGCTGTGGACTGCGGGCAGGAGATCGACGGGACCGAGTTCATCGTGGTCGCGGCGAGCGCACCGCTGTCTCGGTGCGGGCACGAGGCGGGCGAGTGCGTGGGAGTGTTGTGGATGGGAACGACCGTAGTGGCTGCCCCCGATCAGCCGCCCGGCGCTACCATTCGGCTACTGGGGCCTGACGGTGAGCGGTACTGCTGCCCAGCTGCCGCGGTGAGACCTACGAGCGCGCTCCGGGACCTGATGCCGCGCGAGGGCTCAGCCGAGGCTCTGCGCCGCGCGCTAAGCTTGATCGGAACGCCCTACCTATGGGGCGGAATGACGGCTCGGGGTGTAGACTGCTCGGGACTCGTGCAGGTGGCGTACCGCGCCGTCGGCATGACCCTCCCACGGGACGCGGACATGCAGTACGATGCGGCGAGGCTGGTGCCGCGCGAGGAGCTGAGGGCGGGTGACGCCGCCTTCCTGCAGAAGGACGGGCGCATCACCCATGTCATGATGATGGCCGATCGAGACCACCTGGTCCACGCATACGGACCGCCTGGCCAGGTGCAGATGAACACCCTTAGCGATGACGGCTTACTCGACCGCTGCGCGGGATTCGGCCGATTCATCGAGGAACGAGAGGGATGATCCCCGTGAGCGTGACTCGCGATGATGTAGCCCATGTGGCCAAGCTCGCCCGGCTCGCGATGAGTGAGCAGGAGCTGGATCAGATGCACGGCTACTTCGAGGCAATCCTGGAGCACTTCGCCAAGCTGGCCGCTGTCGACACTGAGGGCGCGGAGCCCACATCCCACCCCCTGGCGCGCGCCAACGTCACGCGCGAGGACCGCGTAACGGAGCCCATGGACCGGACGAAGCTCCTCGCGAACGCGCCCCTTGCCGATGGCGAGTGCTTCCTGGTCCCGCAGATCATGGAGGATGAGTGAACGACATGGCAGACGACATCGGC
>JALHDK010000501.1:0-1110 GCA_022838965.1 Actinomycetales bacterium
CTCGAGACCGCCTGTGTCCTGGCTGGCGTGGGCCTCATAGAGATCGCGCCCATGGAGGCCGAGAGGCAGGATGGGCCCTCAACGGAGGACGCGACGGGCCAGAGCCTGTCCATCGGGCTGCTTCGGCATCCCCTCCAGGCTCAGGTCATTGGCGATCTCGAGGGGACCGTATCGCTCATCCATTGGCTGCGCCAGACCAACCCCATGATGGTGGTGGATCGCATGGTCCTCACCAGGGATGACGATGGGCTGGTGCGGATGTCCGCCGTCGTCTCGTCCTGGAGACCGGACGTGAGCACCATACCGGCAGGGAGTGCCTAGAATGGACGAGTACCGCCGCAACCTATACATCCTTGGCAGCTTCGTCGCGTGCATGGTTGTCGCGGTGGGCGTGTACCTGTGGAGCCAGCTCTCAGCGCCGCCCGACCAGCCTGAGAGCGGGATCCTCAGCTCGTCTCTCCACCCCTTGGACATGCCGCCCATCCAGCCCCCGAAGCTGGAGCGCAGGTACCAGGGCATCGTGGAACGCGACTTCTTCAAGCCACTGGAGGGCGAGATCCCCACGGAGTCCGAGCCCGAGTCGCCAGAGGCTGAGGAGCAGGCAGTAGCCACCGCGGCTGGACGAAGCGGCTCGTCGGTGGTGTACGGGCCGGCATCGTTCCCGGACCTCTACGCGCCGATCCCCGGCGTCCCGAGCTATGGGCCGTCGGCGACGTTCCCGCCGCTGGACTGGAGCAGTCCCTCGATGATGCCGCCGGAGCCACCTGCCCCGATGGAGCCCGCCCCTGGCGCGGAGCTAGAACAGCCGGCGCGGCCGGCGGGCCCACCTGCTGCCACGGTCGCGGTCACCGCGGTCGTGAGAGGCGGCGATGGACGAGCTCGCGTGCTCGTTGAGGACAACGCCACCGGTGAGACCAAGTGGGTCGAGCCGGGCGCGAGAGCCTTCGGCTACAAGGTCGACTACGCGACGGAGAAGGGCGGCGTGCTGAGTCGCGAAGGCCGGCAGTATGTTGTCGGCGTCGGGGAGAACAAGCCCACCGCGCCGGCGGCAGAGCCGACGCCGCCGGATGAGGCGACCACGCCTCCCACTCCTGAGCCAAGCGCTACCAC
>JALHDK010000501.1:1139-2259 GCA_022838965.1 Actinomycetales bacterium
GGCCATCCTGGGGACCTTCCTGGCAGTCGTCGTTGTGGCGGCGGGTGGATACATTTGGTACACCACTCGTCCACCATCGGGCGCTCAGCTCACCCAGACGGCCAATGCCGATCTAGCCCTCCAGGAGGAGGAGATACGGGCGCTCGATACCGTGTCCGCGCTCCTCGATGGGCAGCGGATCGACGCGATTGTGCGCTCAGGTGTCTTCGACGGGCTTCCCGTCGAGGGGTCCGTGGACGTGCTGCCGACGAGCTACACCCCCATTCCGGTCGAGACCAAGCGGGTGGTGGAAGTGCAGGACGGGGAATCCGCTGGCGCTGAGTCGGAGGGTCCCGGGGCGCTCATCGGACCTAACGGCCCCACCGTCATCACCCGCAAGCTGACCGCGATCGATGTCGCCATCACCGGCATCGTGCTCGGAAGGAACACAGCGAGGGCCCTCGTCTTCAACAACGCCGAGGAAGAGGGCAAGTGGATCGATGTCCCCGGTGAGGCCTACGGGTACCAGGTCGAGTATGTGACGATGAAGGGCGCTGTGGTCTCCAAGGACGGGCGGACCTACGTCCTGCTCCTCGGCGCCAACCGCAAGGACACCCAAGACTACAGTGTTCCGGGCGCCGGTGGCGGAGAGGCGCCTCAGACGCCGCCGCCCGGGCAGACTCCGGGGCCGGATGGGCCGCCGCAGACGGGGCCGGAAGCGAGAGGCTTCGGGGGTCCGCCGCCGGGCGCCTGGGGTGGCCCGCCGCCTGGGTTCCGAGGCGGACCGCCTGGCGGCTTCGGCGGTGGCCGGGGCATGCGCGGAGGTCGTGGCGGCTAGTAGGGTTCGGTTCTGTTGGTCTCTACGCGCCCCGGATAGGCGCGAGGATACGGAGGGGTCCTAGACCTCTCGCGAGCTGGAGCTGATCGCATGCACATCAGTCGAAGCACCTTTGGACGGCTGCTCATCGTCGGCTTGTTCGTGAGCCTCGCAATGGGAGGTGTCGCCGTCGCACAGGGCGGGCCGCCCGACTCGCCTCCGCCGGGTGATGGAGCGGGCAGCGTGCTGCCCCCCGAGGCCCCACCTGAGGCTCCGCCGGGCGCTGTCGGTGAGGGTGGCGTGGTCGTTGTCGAGGAGACGCCG
>JALHDK010000502.1 GCA_022838965.1 Actinomycetales bacterium
CCCGATTCCGCGGCGACCAGGGGGCTTCGCCCCCTGGACCCCAACTGCTGTAAGTGGTAAAGCCGCTAAGCTGCAAGTGGTTATCAAAGAGCCCTGGCGACACGAAACCCGTTGTTGTTGTTCCGATTCGTTGGGTCGTTGTTGTTGCGATATGCGGTTCGGCAGTTGTTCGCGTTGTTGTTCCACGAGCCGCCGCGCAACACACGGGATGAACCCGACGCGGGCGGCGTCAGGTCGCCCCTCGAGTAACGCTTGTACGCCTTATAGTCATGCCAGTCCGCGCACCACTCCCATACGTTCCCCGACATGTGGAACAACCCGTAGGGGCTGCGGCCTGTTGGGTACTCCCAGATGCCACACGTCCTCCGACCCGCTGAATCGCCGTTACCGTCGAACCGACAGCGGTCGTCGTCCCACTCGTTCCCCCACGGGTACTCCCGACCGTCCGTCCCTCGAGCCCCCTTCTCCCACTCGAGTTCCGACGGAAGGCGAAGACCCGCCCACTCGCAGTACGCCTCCGCGTCCTCCCAGCTTACGCAAACCACAGGATGGTCCGACATCGACGGATCCGCATGGGCTGCACTCAGACCACGCGTGCTGCGCCTCGTCGCCTCCACGAACCTCAGGTACTGCGCGTTCGTCACCGGATGTGCCGCGAGGTAGTAACCCGGCAGCGAAGCGCGAAACTGCGGCCGCTCCTCGTCAAAGCCCCTCCCCTTCGGCGAGCCGAAGATCGCCTCGCCCGCGGGGATCGGAACTAGGATGCTGCCGTCCTTCTCGTTGACCACCGTCCCTTCTGGGAACGTGACGCCCGCCGGCGGCGGATGCGCCGCACTGCTCAGATCATACGTCCGGCCCGCCGCAGGGGAAGCAAGACGCGATGGCGTTGACTGACTCGGCTCTCGCGCCGGTCTCGGCGTAGCGACCGGCCCGGCCACTGCCGCTCGCAGAGGGAGGCGACTGGGTTGTCTCGCGACCAACGGAACACCGGCCTCGGCGGCGCCGCCTTTGGCCGATGACACGGCGGCCAGCATCTCGGCGGCCGAGGGCCAGCGATCCTCCACCTCCGGCTCCAATGCCCGCAGGATGGCGTCCTCCAGAAACTCCGGTACCGACG
>JALHDK010000503.1 GCA_022838965.1 Actinomycetales bacterium
CTCGCCGCCAAGGTACGCGACGGCGTGCGCCTCGATGCGGAGGACGCCCTCCTCTGCCTCACCACCCCGCACGTGCTCCCCCTCGGCCGCCTCGCCGCCGCGGTGCGCCACGAGCTGCACGGGAAGGTGGCGTTCTACAACATCAACCGCCACATCAACCCGACCAACATCTGCGTCTACACCTACAACTGCAAGTTCTGCTCGTTCGCCGCCCTGCCGGGGGAGGCGCACGCCTGGCAGATGAGCCACGAGGAGGTCTACCGCCGCGCCGCCGCGCACGGGGGAGACGAGGTGACCGAGTTCCACATCGTGGGCGGCGTCCACCCCGACCTCGAGATGGCGTGGTACGAGGAGATGCTGCGCGGGCTGCGTGAGCGCTTCCCCCGTGCTCATCTCAAGGCGTTCACCGCGGTGGAGATCGAGTGGTTTGCCCGCCAGGAGAAGCTCCCGGTCGCAGCGGTGCTCGAGCGGCTCGTCGCGGCCGGCCTCGGGAGCCTGCCGGGCGGCGGCGCCGAGATCTTCCACCCCGAGGTGCGCGACGTGATCTGCAAGGGGAAGACCGGCGCCGAGGAGTGGCTCGAGATCCACCGGGTCGCCCACCAGCTCGGCCTGAAGAGCAACTGCACGATGCTCTACGGCCACGTCGAGCGGCCGGAGCACAAGGTCGATCACCTGCTGCGCCTGCGGGCGCTCCAGGACGAGACCGGCGGCTTCAACGCCTTCATCCCGCTCGCCTACCACCCGGAGAACAACTACCTCGGCCTCCGCTACCAGACGACCGGTCTCGACGACCTGCGCCACGTCGCCGCCTCCCGGCTGGTGCTCGACAACATTCCGCACCTGAAGGCGTACTGGGTGATGGTGACGCCGAAGCTCGCCCAGATCGCGCTCAGCTTCGGCGCCGACGATCTCGACGGCACGGTGGTCGAGGAGACGATCTACCACATGGCCGGAGCGGAGACGGCCCAGCAGCTGACCCGCGCCGAGCTCGAGCGGATCGTGCGGGCGGCCGGCTTCGAACCGGTCGAGCGCGACACCCTCTACCGGCCGGTCCACCGCGCCGCCTGACGGGCCGGCCTGTGCTAGCCTCGCCGACGCCGTCGCGAGATCGCTG
>JALHDK010000504.1 GCA_022838965.1 Actinomycetales bacterium
TCATCGCGGGGCGGGACCGGTTGCGGTGGGAGGCGACGGGCTTCGACTCCGCTGACCTGGAGCAGCACCTGCTGGGCGGGATCTCGAACGGGGATGCGGACGCGTATCTGACCGAACTCGGCATCGAGGCGGGTGAGCTTCGGGACGCGATCCTCGATGCGTCTCGGGAGAGCGCGGAGGGGGTGCATGCCTTCCACTACGGCCTGTGCATCGACATCTGGCGGGAGAACGAAGGTCGGATCGAGCCGGAGCGCTTTCGGGAGTTGGCGAGCGCGGGCGACAAGGACCGCCGGCTCGCTCGGAGGTTCCTGGAATCCCTGCCCGCTGAGGGCGATTGGCAGAGCCTGGTGCGAGGGCTCAGCCTGCCACGGTGGTTCGATCGGGAGTCGATAGGCGCGGTCCGGCGTGGGCTGGAGCTTCCCCTGGCGCCCGGTGAGGCGTGGCGCCGCCTGTGCGGTTTCTCCTTCGTGGAGGAGGCGGAGGGCGTCCCTGGTCGGTACCGGATGCATTCGGTGATGCGTGGGGTGCTTCGGGAGGAGATCGAGGCGAAGGAGCGCGAGCTCGCGCTCGCGCTGGGCGCGCTGGAGGAGTGCCACACGGGCCGGGCGGTGGAGCCTGGGGATGTTCATGCGGCAGAAGCGTGGTACATGCGCTTCTCCCGTGACCCGCGGTCCGCCGCGTGGGAGTGGGAGGATGAGGTGGAGCGTCTCGTCGAGCGGCCGGAGACGGTCGCGGTGGCTCGGGCGATGCTGACGTGGTGGGACGGCATCGATCTGGAGGGGGAGGCGCCGGATGACGAGGCGCGCGCGTACTGCCTCGTCCTGCTAGCCAACCGACTTTGGGACGTCCCGCAGCGGGACATACGTGGCCCGCTGCAGCGGGCGATCGAGTGCTACCAAGCGGCGCTGAGGATCTACACCGAGGAGACGGCCCCCCAGGAATGGGCGACAACCCAGAACAACCTGGGGAACGCCTACAGCGACCTGCCGACGGGCGATCGGGGCGAGAACCTGCGCCTCGCGATCGAGCACTATGAGGCGGCGCTGCGGGTGTACACCGAGGAGGCGGCGCCCCAAGAGTGGGCAAGGACCCAGAACAACCTGGGGAT
>JALHDK010000124.1 GCA_022838965.1 Actinomycetales bacterium
GCCGTCGCGCCGCCCAGCACTGTCGGAAACCGGGTGTTCGCGGGCCTCTCCGCCGGTGCGGGATGGTCGATCATGGTCACCCTGGCCGCGGTGGCCGCATTCCTCATCCTTCGCGCCGCTCCCGCCTTCACGGCGTCGGCGGAGGAACTGGCCGCGGTGAAGATCCTCCGGGGGCAGAGCTTCTGGGGCTTCGTGGCCCCCCTCCTTTTCGGCACGCTGCTCTCCTCCGCGATCGCCCTGCTGATCGCCGTGCCGCTCTCGGTGGGGATCGCGCTCTTCATCTCGCACTACGCTCCGCGCCGGCTGGCCCAGTCCCTGGGGTACGTCGTCGATCTCCTCGCGGCCATACCCTCCGTGATCTACGGCCTCTGGGGCGCGCGCTGGCTGATGGGAACCATCGACCCGGTGTTCGCCTGGCTGAGCGCCAATCTCGGTTTCCTCCCGTTCTTCGAGGGCTACGTCCCCCCTGCCCGCAACATCATGACCGGGGCCGTGGTCCTCGCCGTGATGATCCTGCCCATCATCACGGCGACGATCCGCGAGGTCTTCCTGCAGACGCCGCGGCTGCACGAGGAGGCGTCCCTCGCGCTGGGCGCCACGCGGTGGGAGATGGTCCAGCAGGCTGTCCTGCCCTTCGCCCGTTCCGGGATCATCTCGGCGTCGATGCTCGGCCTCGGCCGGGCGCTGGGGGAGACGATGGCGATCCTGATGATCCTGTCGCCGGGCTTCGCCATCAACTTCTTCCTGCTGCAGCCGGGCCAGCACCAGACGATCGCGGCCAACATCGCCAACCAGTTCCCCGAAGCCGCCGGCCTGGGTGTCGACATCCTCATCGCCACCGGCCTCATCCTCTTCATCATCACCTTCCTGGTGAACATGGCCGCGCGGGCGATCATCGCCCGCCGCGCGGAGTTCTCGGGGGCGAACTGAGATGACCACCCTCGAATCCCAGCGGATCGGCCAGCGGCTTCCCACGTGGGCCCCGTGGTCCGTGCTGGCCGCATCTCTCTTCCTCGGCTACGGGATCAATCTCACGGCGGGCGAGTTCAGCCTGCTCGGGGGCGGATTCATGGGGGCGGCGATCTACGTCGTCGCGATCACGGTGGTGTCCTGGGTGCGGGAGGGGGAGCGCTGGGCCCGGGACCGGCTCGCCACGTCCCTGGTGGTGGCCGCCTTCGTCCTGGTGACGATCCCGCTCGTGTCGCTCATCGCCATGGTGGTGGTCGAGGGGTCCCGGCGCTTCGGCTTCGACTTCCTCTACACGAACATGGTCGGGGTCTACGGCGAGTCCGACCTGGGCGGTGCGTACCACGCCATCGTCGGGACCCTGATCATCACCGGCCTCGCCTCGCTCATCTCGATCCCCGTCGGGATCTTCACGGCCGTCTACCTCGTGGAGTACCGGGGCGGCAGGATCTCGCGCGTCATCACCTTCCTGGTGGACGTGATGACCGGGATCCCGTCGATCGTGGCGGGCCTCTTCGCCTACTCGCTCTTCATCACGATCATGGGACCGCGCTACCGGTCCGGGTTGATCGGTGCCATCGCGCTGGCGGTGCTGATGACTCCGGTCGTCGTCCGGTCGGTCGAGGAGATGCTCAAGCTTGTGCCGAACGAACTCCGGGAGGCCGCCTACGCCCTCGGGGTTCCCAAATGGCTGACCATTGTGAAGGTGGTGCTGCGCACCGCGGTCGCGGGCATCACCACCGGCGTGATGATCGCGATCGCACGGGTGATCGGGGAGACGGCGCCCCTCCTCATCACCGTGGGGATCATCTCCGGAACGAACTTCAACGCCTTCGACGGCCGCATGGCAACCCTCCCGGTCTACGTGTTCCGCCAGTACGCGCAGGGCGGTGAAGCCGCCTCGGCGCGTGCCTGGGCGGGCGCGCTCACCCTGATCCTCATCGTCATGCTGCTCAATCTCGGGGCGCGGCTCGTCTCCCGCTGGTTCGCCCCGAAGGGTCTCAGCCGATGATCACCGCACGACGGGCCCACGCCCCAGGAAGGACGATCCGTGTCCAAGCGCATTGAGGTGAACCACCTGAACGTCTACTACGGCGACTTCCTCGCCGTGGAGGACGTGTCCATGGTCATCGAACCCCGAGCGGTCACTGCGCTCATCGGCCCCTCGGGCTGCGGGAAGTCGACCTTCCTGCGGACCCTGAACCGGATGCACGAGGTGACACCGGGCGGTCGGGTGGAGGGCGAGGTCATGATGGATGGCCACAACCTCTACGACCCGCGGGTGGACCCGGTGGTGGTGCGTCGCCAGATCGGCATGGTGTTCCAGCGGCCCAACCCCTTCCCCACCATGTCGATCGCGGAGAACGTGCTCGCGGGCATCCGGCTCAACAACCGCCGGATCCCCAAGGACGCTGCCGACGAGATCGTGGAGACGTCACTGCGGGGCGCGAACCTGTGGGAGGAGGTCAAGGACCGCCTCGACAAGCCGGGGTCCTCCCTGTCCGGCGGGCAGCAGCAGCGGCTGTGCATCGCCCGCGCCATCGCGGTGAAGCCGGACGTGGTGCTGATGGACGAGCCGTGCTCCGCGCTCGACCCCATCTCCACCCTCGCCATCGAGGACCTCATCGCCGAGCTGAAGAACGACTACACGATCGTGATCGTCACCCACAACATGCAGCAGGCGGCGCGCGTCTCCGACAAGACGGGCTTCTTCAACATCGCCGGCGCCCGCAAGCCCGGCCGCCTCATCGAGTTCGACGACACCACCAAGATCTTCTCCCACCCGGCCAACGAGGCGACCGAGGCGTACATCTCCGGCCGCTTCGGGTGACGCGCCCCGCGGGCGGCTCACCCGCTCCGGTGTGTGCTGCTCCTAGAGGCCGGAACCAGCCAGCGTCCCGGTGACGGGCTCGTCGGAGATCACGAGGCAGAGGATCTCCCGGTCGCCCGCGTCATTCCAGCTCTTCTCCGTCGGGTAGAGATACGAGAAGAAGAGGCTGGAGTCCTCGTAGCGCTCCACGCCCACGAAGGTGAGGAACTCCGCCAGGCAGAAGTCGTCCGCCTGTGCCAGGAGGGCGTCCCGGCCCGGGTAGGTGTCTCCCTGGACCTGCATCGCGGCGTAGGCCTCGACGTCGTGTTCCTGAGCGCAGTCCACGGTAGGGATCCGAGTCACCTCCTCGCCCTCCAGGTCCGCGGACTGCATGCAGGAGCCCACCTCGATCTCGAAGACCTCCGAGCCGCAGGCGGTGAGCCCGGCCGCGAGCATGGCGAGGGACAGTAGGGCGACCGGCCTGCGCATGGTTCTCCTCGGTGTGGGGTACTGGTCCGAGCCTAGTGGATCACGTCACACGAACAACGGGTGCAACACGAGGAACGCGAGCGCCCCCACGGCTCCCGCGGCGGGCAGCGTGAGCACCCAGGCGCCCACGATGTTGCCCGCCACCCCCCACCGCACCGCGGAGAGCCGGCGGGTGGCCCCCACGCCGAGGATGGCCGAGGTGATGGTGTGCGTGGTGGAGATGGGCGCGTGCCAGACGAACGCCGTCGTGTAGAGGACGGACGCCGCCACGGTCTCGGCGACGAAGCCGCGGGGCGGATCGAGTTCGATGATCCGGCGGCCGAGGGTCCGCATGATGCGCCAGCCGCCGGCGTAGGTACCGGCGGAGATGGCACCGGCGGCGGCCAGCTTCACCCACAGGGGGATCGCGGTGCCCTGCCACCAGCCGGCCGCCACGAGAGCGAGCACGATGACGCCCATGGTCTTCTGGGCGTCCTGCAGGCCGTGGCCGAGCGCCATCGCGGCTGCCGAGACGGTCTGCATGTAGCGGAAGTTCCGGGTGGTGCGCTCGTGACCGGCGTGGCGGAACAGCCAGATGACCGCGAGCATCAGGGCGAACGCGAGGGTGAACCCCACGAGCGGCGAGACGATCATCGGGATCGCGACCCGCGTGAGGATCACCTCCCAGTGGACGGTCGTCGCCGAGGCCATGCCCGCGCCGGTCAGTCCGCCGATGAGGGCGTGGGACGACGACGACGGCAGGCCGAACCACCACGTCGTCAGGTTCCAGCCGATCGCCCCGAGCAGCCCGGAGAGCACCACCACGAGCCCTGTCAGTCCCGCTGCCGGCGTGATGATGCCCGATCCGATGGTCTCGGCGACGCCGGTGCCGAGCATCGCGCCCACCAGGTTCATGGCCGCGGCCATGACGAGAGCCACCCGGGGTGTGAGCGCGCGCGTCGACACGGACGTGGCGATGGCGTTCGCCGCGTCGTGGAAGCCGTTGGTGAAGTCGAAGGCGAGGGCGACGGCCACCACCGTGACCACCACGAATGCGACGAGGTCCACCGCCTAGGACTCCTTGACCGCGATCGTCTCCACGGAGTTGGCGAGCCGCTCGAAGGCGTCCACGGCGGCCTCGAGCGTGAGGATGATGTCCTTGAGCTTCACGAGCGTGCGCCCGTCGGTGTCCATGTCGAACAGGTCGGCGATGGCCTGGCGGTAGATCCGGTCCGCCTCGTTCTCCAGCCGGTTGATCTCCACCCAGTAGTCGCGCAGCCGCTGCATGGAGCGCAAGCGCGGCACCACCTCCACCGTCAGCTGGGCGCAGCGGGCCAGGATGGCGATCAGGCGGACCGTGGCATCGGGAACGGTGCCCACCTTGTAGAGGAGGATCATGTCGCCCGCCTCGTCCATGAGGTCCACGCAGTCGTCGATGCCGGTGGCGAGCAGGAGCAGGTCGTGCCGGTCGAGCGGGGTGATGAAGCTGGCGTTCACCTTCTGGACGAGCGCGTGGGTCGCCTCGTCGGCGGCGTGCTCGACGCCGTGGAGCTCGGCCACGAGCGACGGGCGGCTGGGCCGATCGGCCGCGGCGATCTCTCCCAGGACCCGCGCGGCCTCGACGGTGTGGCCGGCGCACGCTGCGAGGAGCGTGAAATAGGTGCTCTCCCTCGGGGTGAGACTCAGCTTCACCGTCCCAGCGTAGAGCACCGCCGCGGCGGGACCATCCGACCAAGGGCCCGCGCGGGGTGATGTGCGGCGTCGGACCGCAAAGCGCCTCTCGGCGCACGGGCCGCTCGGAGCGGCGAATGTTGGAGCCCGGGGCTTTCAACGGGCCGACGCCGCATCCAGCATACGTCAGTCCGGCGATTCCGCCGAGGTGGGCGAACCGTCGCCGGTGAACCGGTAGCCCACGTTGCGCACGGTCCCGATCAGCTGGTCGTGCTCCACGCCGAGCTTGGCCCGCAACCGCCGGACGTGCACGTCCACGGTGCGCGTGCCACCGAAGTAGTCGTATCCCCAGACCTCCTGGAGCAGCTGCGCCCGGGTGAAGACCCGGCCGGGGTTCGCCGCCAGGTACTTGAGCAGCTCGAACTCCTTGTAGGTCAGGTCGAGTGCCCGCCCGCGCAGACGCGCCGTGTAGGACGAGGGGTCGATCACGAGATCCCCCGTCTCGAGGCGCTGGGGCTCGGGCGGGGTGGCGCGTGCCGCCCGTTCGATCACCATGCGGATCCGGGCGTCGATCTCCGCCGGGCCGGCACTGTCGACGACGACGTCGGCCGCCCCCCAGCTCGCCCCCACCACAGACCAGCCACCCTCGGTCACCACCAGCAGCACCGGCGGCGTCTGGATCGTCGTCGTGGTGAGCTGGCAGAGGGAGCGGGACGCGACGAGTTCGGCCCGCCCGTCCACCATGAGGACGTCGGCGTCGTGGGTGTCCACGAGTGCCGCGGGGGTCAGCGGGGCGATCCGCACCCGGTGCGGCAGCAGCGACAGTGCGGGAAGCACCCGGTCGACCCCGCCGCGGGAGGTGGTGAGGAGCAGGATGTTCGCCATGCACCCTCCCTCATCAGATCGCCTCCAAGAGTAGCAACGTGCCAGGATCCGGCGGGTTGTCCGCACGTGTCGCCACTCCACCGGCGGCGCTCTGACAGAATGGCACGCGTGACACCGCATCCTGTCGAGGCGCGCGCGTGACCGCGGCTCCGCCCCTCCGGGGGACGACCATGATGGCAGCGCCCACGCGCGGCGTCGTCACCGGGGTGGCCGTCGCCCTCGTCGCGGCGGGCGTGTACCTCGGGCAGGGCGCCGCCGCAGCGGCGGTGGCCGCGATCGCGGTGGTCTACGGCTTCGGCTGGCCCCGCCTCGTCAGCGTTCCCTCCCGACGCGGATCCGCGATCGTCATCGTGGGCGCCGGTCTGGCGGCGACGGTGGCCGGCTGGATCACGGGGGAGGTCGCCTGGCTCGCGATCGTGGTCGCCGCCGGGGTGATCGCCTCGTTCGTGCACCAGATGATGCGGCGGGACGGCCGTCCGCGGCTGTTCGAGACCGTGAGCGCCACGGTGACCGGGGTCGTCGTGGTCGCGTCGGGCGTCGGCTGGCTGACCGCGATCATCCCGGCCTCCGGAGCGGTGGTGGCCTCCGCGGCCGCGGTGGCCGCGGGCGCCGTCGGGGCGCTCGTCGGCTCGGTGCTCCCGACGGTCGGGATCGTGCCGGGACTGCTGCTGGGCGTGGCCGGCGGCGGGGTGATGGCGCTGTCCCACCTGATGTTCAACCAGTTCCCCGCGTCGGGGTACCGGCGTGCCGCCCTCGCCGCGGCGCTCATGCCCGTCGCCACCCTGGGTGGGCCTGTGCACCTGCTGGCCGGGCTCCTCGGCTGACCCCGGCCTCCGCCCGGCGGGGCGCCGGTTGTTAGCCTGTGTCCATGACCTTCACCCTGCGCGGCGATCCCCCTGCACCGGACCGGCTCGCGATGAGTCCGCTGCGCGCGCGCGCCGTGGTGGCCGCGCCGCCCCCGGACGACGCCGTCGCCTGGCACTACGGGAACCCCGTCGCCGAGGCGCGGGCCCTGGAGGAGGGGCGCGGCCTGGTCGATCTGTCGCAGCTGGAGGTGGTGTCCGTCGCGGGGGCCGACAGGCTCACCTGGCTGCACGCCTTCACCTCGCAGCACCTCGCCACGCTCGACGCCGGCGTCTCCACCGAGGCGCTCATCCTCTCGCCGCACGGGCACGTGGAACACGCCGTCGCCGTGGTGACCGACCGGGACCGCGTGTGGCTCGTGACCGACCCGGGTCGTTCGGCCCCCCTCGTCGCGTTCCTGCGGTCCATGCTGTTCGCGGCGCGGGTCGAGGTGGAGGAACGCCCGGATCTCGCCGTCCTCGGCCGCGCCGTCGCGGGCGGGGGGGAGGACTGGGAGGTCGCGGGATGGCAGGACCCGTGGCCGCGGACCACGGGGACGCGGTACGCCGTCGCCGACGGGGAGCATCCCGCACGCGACTGGCGGCTGCGGCTCTCGCTGGTGCCCCGGGAGCGGCTGGGGGAGATCGCCGACGGCTGGCTGGCCGGCGGAGGCGCCCTCACGGGTCTGTGGGCGCTGGAGGCGGCACGGATCGCGGCGTGGCGGCCCCGACTGGTCCGCGAGGTGGACGAGCGCACGATCCCGCACGAGCTGGACTGGCTGCGCACCGCCGCCCATCTCTCCAAGGGCTGCTACCGGGGGCAGGAGACCGTCGCGCGGGTCGTGAATCTGGGGCGCCCGCCCCGCCGCCTCGTGTTCCTCCACCTCGACGGCTCGGTCGACACGCTGCCACGCCCCGGCGACCCGGTGCTGCTGGCGGGACGGGAGGTCGGACGGGTGACGTCCGCCGCCCGGCACCACGAGCTGGGGCCGGTGGCCCTCGCCGTCGTCAAGCGGAACGTCGACGGCGCGGCGCCGCTCCTGGTGACCGTCGACGGAACGGCGGTGGCGGCCAGCCAGGAGGTGGTGGTGCCCCCCGAGGGGACGTCGACCGCGACGCCGGCCACCCGTCCCGGAGCAGAGCTGCGGCGGGGGCTCAGGCCGTGAGGGGTCAGGCGGTCACCACCTGGCCGTTCTCGACGGACACGGGGAACACCGGCAACGGCTGCGTTGCCGGACCCTTGGCCACCGAGCCGTCGAAGGCGAACTCGGACCCGTGGCAGGGGCACAGCAGGTTGGCGCCGTTGTCCCGGACGATGCAGCCCTGGTGGGTGCACACCCCCGAGAACGGTGAGGCCGGCGGCGGTGGAGACGACGGTGGGCACGCCGTCCTCGAGCTCGTCGAGGGCGATGATCGCCTCCCCGGGGGAGGCGCTGGTGGCCGGCGTGCCGTTGCCGCACGCCGCGAGGGCGGGAGCGGCCACGACGCCGAGCGCGGCGGAGAGCAGGACGGTGCGGCGGGACGGCATGATGGACTCGCTCATGGGCCCATCATGCCCGGCGGGTTAGTCTCGTACCATGTCTTGGCTCGCGAATCTCCAGTACACCCTCTACTGGGTGCTGGCGCTGGCGATGCTCGTCCTGGAGGTCGCGGCCTTCGTGGACGCGCTCCGGCACCCCGCGGTGTCCTACACGGCCGCCTTCAAGAAGTCGAAGAACTTCTGGCTCGCGCTCCTCGGGGTCATGGTGCTGCTCGGAATCCTCTCCCTTCCGGTCACGGGGATCGGCTTCGGCCTCTTCGGGACGATGCTGTGCGCTGTTCCGGCCGGTGTGTACTTCGCGGACGTGCGTCCCGCGATCGCCAACCTGAGACGGGGGCGGTGGTAGTGCGCGCCGTCGTGCAGCGGGTGCATCGTGCGGAGGTCAGCGTCGCGGGCGAGCTGGTGGGCCGCATCAACCGTCCGGGGCTGGTGGCCCTCGTCGGGGTCACCCACAGCGACGACGTCGCCATCGCGCGGGCGATGGCCCGCAAGATCGCTGACCTGCGCATCCTCCGCGGCGAGCTGTCGTGCGTGGACGCCGGTGCGCCGGTGCTCGTGATCTCACAGTTCACCCTGTACGCGGACACGCGGAAGGGCCGGCGTCCCGGCTGGACCCAGGCGGCTCCGGGCCCCGTGGCGGAGCCCCTCGTGGACGAGGTGGCCGCCGCGCTGCGGGAACGGGGCCTCGAGGTGGCGACGGGCAGGTTCGGCGCGATGATGGACATCGACATCCACGCCGACGGCCCGGTGACCATCCTGCTGGACCTCTGACGTTCCAGCCCTCACGCCTGTGGCGAACACGGGCAGTGCCGGGGGGACGCCGCCGTTAGCATCCAGTGAAGGTCACCTGCCGCGTGAGGAGAGATCATGTTCGAACGCTTCACCGACCGCGCCCGTCGCGTTGTCGTGCTCGCCCAGGAAGAGGCGCGCATGCTCAACCACAACTACATCGGCACCGAACACATCCTCCTCGGCCTCATCCACGAGGGTGAGGGAGTGGCGGCGAAGGCGCTCGAGTCCATGGGGATCTCCCAGGAGGGCGTCCGCGCCCAGGTCATCGAGATCATCGGCGAGGGGCAGCAGTCCCCCACCGGGCACATCCCCTTCACCCCGCGTGCCAAGAAGGTGCTGGAACTCTCCCTCCGCGAGGCCCTGCAGCTCGGCCACAACTACATCGGCACGGAGCACATCCTCCTCGGCCTGATCCGGGAGGGTGAGGGGGTGGCCGCCCAGGTGCTCACCAAGCTGGGGGCGGACCTGAACCGCGTGCGGCAGCAGGTGATCCAGCTGGTCTCGGGATACCAGGGCAAGGAGCCGGTGGCCGCCGGCGGGCCCGCCGAGGGCGCCCCCGCGGGTTCGGCGATCCTCGATCAGTTCGGCCGCAACCTCACGCAGGCGGCCCGCGAGGGCAAGCTCGACCCGGTGATCGGGCGGGAGAAGGAGATCGAGCGGGTGATGCAGGTGCTCTCCCGCCGCACCAAGAACAACCCCGTGCTGATCGGCGAGCCCGGCGTGGGCAAGACCGCGGTGGTGGAGGGGCTCGCCCAGGACATCGTCCGCGGGGATGTGCCCCAGACCCTCACCGACAAGCAGCTCTACACCCTCGACCTGGGCTCGCTCGTGGCCGGCTCGCGGTACCGGGGCGACTTCGAGGAGCGGCTGAAGAAGGTGCTGAAGGAGATCCGCACCCGCGGTGACATCGTGCTGTTCATCGACGAGATCCACACCCTCGTCGGCGCCGGCGCGGCCGAGGGCGCGATCGACGCCGCCTCCATCCTCAAGCCGATGCTGGCGCGGGGCGAGCTGCAGACCATCGGGGCCACCACGCTCGACGAGTACCGCAAGCACATCGAGAAGGACGCCGCCCTCGAGCGGCGGTTCCAGCCGATCCAGGTCTCCGAGCCGACGGTGGCGCACACCATCGAGATCCTCAAGGGCCTGCGGGACCGCTACGAGGCCCATCACCGCGTCACCATCACCGATGACGCGCTCGTGGCCGCTGCCACGCTGGCCGACCGCTACGTCTCCGACCGGCACCTGCCCGACAAGGCGATCGACCTGATCGATGAGGCCGGCGCGCGGCTGCGGATCCGGCGGATGACGGCGCCCCCGGACCTGCGCGAGATCGACGAGAAGATCACCGCGGTCAAGCGGGAGAAGGAATCCGCGATCGACGACCAGGACTTCGAGCGTGCCGCCCGGTTGCGCGACGAGGAGGCCCGGCTCAACCATGAGCGGGCCGAGCGGGAGCGGGCGTGGAAGTCCGGGGACATGGACACGGTCTCCGAGGTCAACGAGGAGCTCATTGCCGAGGTGCTCGCCATGTCCACGGGCATCCCGGTGATCAAGCTGACCGAGGAGGAGTCCTCCAAGCTCCTCAAGATGGAGGAGGGGCTGCACAAGCGGGTGGTGGGCCAGGACGAGGCGATCAAGGCGCTCTCCCAGGCCATCCGACGGACGCGGGCCGGGCTGAAGGATCCGAAGCGGCCGGGTGGGTCGTTCATCTTCGCCGGCCCCACCGGTGTCGGCAAGACCGAGCTCGCCAAGGCGCTCGCCGAGTTCCTCTTCGGCGACGAGGACGCCCTGATCCAGCTTGACATGTCCGAGTTCAGCGAGAAGCACACCGTGTCCCGGCTGTTCGGGTCGCCGCCCGGATACGTCGGCTATGACGAGGGCGGCCAGCTGACCGAGAAGGTCCGCCGTCGACCGTTCTCCGTGGTCCTGTTCGACGAGGTGGAGAAGGCGCACCCCGACGTGTTCAACTCCCTCCTCCAGATCCTCGAGGACGGGCGCCTCACCGACGCGCAGGGTCGCGTGGTGGACTTCAAGAACACGGTCATCATCATGACGACGAACCTGGGGACCAAGGACATCGCGAAGGGCCTGCTCACCGGCTTCCAGGCCGGTGGCGAACTCGCCTCCGACTACCAGCGCATGAAGGCGAAGGTGAACGAGGAGCTGAAGCAGCACTTCCGTCCCGAGTTCCTCAACCGTGTGGACGAGGTGGTGGTGTTCCCGCAGCTCTCCCGCGAGGAGATCTACCAGATCGTGGATCTGATGATCCAGAAGGTGGATGCCCGGCTCCGTGACCGTGACATGACCATCGAACTCACCCCGGCGGCGAAGGCGTTGCTCGCGGACCGCGGCTACGACCCCGTCCTCGGGGCGCGGCCCCTGCGGCGGGCCATCCAGCGCAGCATCGAGGACGCCCTGTCCGAGAAGATCCTGTTCGGCGAGATCAAGCCGGGCCAGAAGGTGCTCGTGGATGCCGAGGGCGAGGGCATCCTCGGGGAGTTCGTCTTCAAGGGGGTGCCGAAGGACCACGTCCAGTCGCCCGCGGTGGACGGTCCCCGCGACTCCTCCGAGAGCGCGGACCCGAACGCGGACATCCACGCCATGTTCGGGGGTGGCGCCGAGCCCGCCCCTGTCGGCGAGGGTGGCCACGGCGAGCGGGAGACCGGCTCGGCGCTCGGCTGAGGTCATCACGAAGGGGCGGGTGCCGGCGCCGGATGGCGCGGTGCCCGCCCCTTCGCTTGGGAGCCGCCTGGTGCTGTGGTGTCAGTGGGTGGCGACGGACGTCCCCACGACGATCTCACCGACGCCGCCCCGCACGCGGACCGGGACCGGCCCGGCGTCGACGCCGGCGGGGTCCGCCTGCGGTTCGTCCCGCACGACCTCGCCGACGCCGCCCTCCACCTGCACGTCGTAGCCGCGTGTCAGGATGGGCAGGAGCAGCTGGACCGAACCCACGCCGCTGTCCAGCGTGACCGACTCGGGCGCCGTCGTGGTGCCGAGGTCGATGACGGCGTCCCCGACACCCCCTGTCACCACCACGGGACCGTCGGTGGCGACGTCCGCGCGGACCCGCCCCACCCCGGAGTCGATGCGCAGTGACTCGGCGGTACCGGACAGGGTGACGTCGCCGAGGCCCGCCTCCAGGTCGACCACCCCGAAGGTGCCCTCGATCGTTACCTCGCCCGCCCCCGCGTGCAGCGTGAGGTCCGGCGCGAGCCGTGCCGGCACGCGGATCACGAGCTGCTGGTCGTCGTCCCGGCCGGGCCACCCGAAGCCCCAGTCCCACTCACGGTCCCTGCGGGTATCGAAGACGAGGGTGCCGCCCTCCTGGGAGACGAGGTCCTCGGGCACCCGGGAGCCGCGGACGGTTGTCTCGTACTCGATGGTCCTGCCACTGGCCGGGAGGACGACGACCTGCGTCGCCCCCGTCCGGATCTCGATCGCCGAGATGCCGGCAGCGGGGACCGAGTCGGCCACGGACGTGGCCGGGAAGACGTGGGTGCGCGCGATCGCCGTGGTGGCCGTGCCGGCGAGGCCGACGACGGCGATCACGGTCCCCACGGTGACGACCGCAGCGCGCAGGCCGGAGGACCGCGGGCGCACCTCGCCCGGGATCGGCGGCAGGGGAGGTGGTGGCACAGATCGTGGTGCGCTCCCGCAAGCGGGACGATCTCACCCGGCTCACGGCCCGCGAGCGGGAAGTGCTCCACCTCATGGCCGAGGGC
>JALHDK010000505.1 GCA_022838965.1 Actinomycetales bacterium
CGATCGCCATCGCCGTCCCCCTGGCAACCGCCCCCGCGCTCCCGACGCGTCGCCCGCCTTCCGGCAACCGCCCATGCCCTCCCGACGCTGCAGCGTCCCGACACCTCAACGGCCGTTACCCCATTGTCGGGGAGAATCCTTTGCCTTATGGGCACAGCATCCTCCCCGACAACGGGGAAACACCTGTTGAAGCGCCCAGGCACGAACCCCGCCAGGACCCCGCCCGACCAGCCGCCGTCGCTCCCTTGAGAAGCGCCCCGGACGCCCCGCCCGACGCCGTCGCCCGCCTTCCGGGCAGCCGCCCATGCCCGCCCGACGCTGCGCCGTTCGGTCCCTCAACGGCGGTTACCCCATTGTTGGGGAGAGTCCTTTGCCTTATGGGCACAGCATCCTCCCCGACAATGGGGAAACGCCTGTTGAGGCGCTGGGAAGCAACCCGCCACGGCCCCCGCACACCAGACGCCCACCCCGAGGCGTACCGCCCCCGACATGTTGCGGGTGCGCCCCGGAATGCGGTCACCCCCGGCAACGCTCACCCCGAGAGGCGCACGCGATCCAGCGTCTCGGCGGTGCGGAACCACGGCAAGGACGCGGCCATCACCAGCGCCCCGGTGGCGAGGAAGGCTGCCGGGAAGCCCACTGCGTCCGCGAGCAGGCCCGCAACCACAGGACCAAGGATCGCCCCGACATCCTGGATCATCTGGAACACCGCCAGCACCTTGCCCGCGGTCCGCTCCGAACCGATGACGTCGGCAACCGCCGCCTGCTGCGCCGGATTCAGCAGGCCAGCACCCACCCCGGCGAGAAGCGACAGCGCGAG
This sequence comes from Actinomycetales bacterium, assembly GCA_022838965.1. The sequence continues at coordinate 821 of JALHDK010000505.1, forward strand.
CAGCACGGACACCGTGCCGCTCAGACCCACGGCGGCCGTGAACGCCCCGTTCAGGAGGAGGCCGGCAAGGATCAGCGGCCTGCGCCCCACCGTGTCCGCGACCCGCGATGCCACCGGCAGCGCGCCGGCGTTGCCGATCGCGAACGCCGCCAGGACCGTACCCGCCAGCCGGGGGTCCGGGGACACCACCATGGACGCGAACAGCGGCACCATGGCCATCCGGACGCCGAAGTTCGCCCACCCGTTCGCGAACCCGCTCACCACCACGGCGCGGTACGCCGGATC
>JALHDK010000506.1 GCA_022838965.1 Actinomycetales bacterium
CGAGCCAGTCCAGGAAGAAGTCCGCCGCCCCCGCCAGGATCGGGTAACCCATCTTCAGGTACTCCCGGTCCATGGTGAACGCGTAGTGCTCCCACACGTGCTGAGCGATCCACGCGCCACCGGTCAGGTGCAGACCCCAGCCGGGGTGCTCGCCGGGCGAGGTGTAGCCCCACACGTTCGTGATCGGATGGAGCACCCAGCCATCGGCGTCGTAATGGATCCGCGCGGTTCGTTCCCCGGGCTCGACGAGGCTGGCGATGAGCCGGTGCAGCGGCTCGTAGCACTCGCTTAGGTTCGCGACCTCCACGGGCCAGTAGTTCATCTGCACGTTGATGTCGGTGTGGTAATCGCAGTTCCACGGCGCCTGCATGTGCTCACACCAGAGGCCCTGGAGGTTCGCGGGCATGGTTCCAGGCCGGGAACTACCCATGAGCAGGTACCGGCCGTACTGGAAGTACAGGGCGACTAGACCGGGGTCGTCGTCCCCCTCGGAGAGCCGTATGAGTCGCTGGTCCGTGGGAAGCGCCTCGTTTGCGCTGCGCGGGACCTCGAGGCTGACCCGGCCGAAGAGCGCGCTGTGGTCGGCGATGTGCCGGGCTCGAAGATCGGCGTAGGTGGCGCCGGCCGCCGCCTCGATCTGCGCCCGGGTGATCTCGCCGTGGGAGTTGCCCGTGTAGTCGGGTGGCTTCAGGCGATAGCTCGTCGCCGCACACAGGATGAGCGTCACCGCCCGCGCGCCCTCGATCTCCAGCCCCTCGCCCTCGGCCCGCAGGACGCCTCCCTCGGCCACGGCCCGCAGCCGAGCGGTGTAGGCCATCCCGTCGCCACCCACGCCATCGGTCATGACGCCTTCCATGATGAGGCCGTTGGCGCCATCGGGCCGGGTGCGGTACCGCTCAGGGCGCGTCAGCCGTACCTGGAAGGAGAGCCCCGTCGGCGCGTCCGTCGTGAGGCGCGCGATGATGGCCTCGTCGGGATGGCTCGCGAACACCTCCCGACTGTGCTCATGGCCTCCGCGGCGGTACGTGGTTCGGGCGATGCCCGTCGCCAGATCGAGCTCCCGGCGGTAGTCCACCGGATCGCCCTGCTGGGGGAAGCTCAGGTG
>JALHDK010000507.1 GCA_022838965.1 Actinomycetales bacterium
TCGTCGGCATCGCCGACATCACGGCGGGCAGCCGCAGCTTCGACGCCGCCAAGCATGAACTGCTGGGCGACACGGGCGATCATCGCGACGACTTCGTCGACGGTCGTCTGGCTTTCTACTTCAAGGGCGTGGTGAAGGACGACTGGCGCCTGACGGCCTCGGCTGACACCGGCGAGCAGCCGTTGAAGAGCCTGTTCGACGGCTTCCTGGAAAAGGACCCGCGCTCGCTGCTGCGCCGCATCGACCCGGAGATGCACTATCCGGTCTATGGCGACGACTCGGTCACGGTCGAGGACGCTCCGACCTACGGCCGCTTCTATGTGCGGGCCGAGAACGAGAACACCGACGCCATGTGGGGCGTGTTCCAGAGTCGTCTGGGCGGCAATGAGCTGATCCGTCACCAGCGGACCCTTTACGGCGCCAATCTGGACTGGCGCAGCGATGCGGTGACCGCGACCGGCGAGCGTCGCACCGAGGTCACCGCCTTCGCCGCCGACCCCGCGATCAGCGCCGCCATTCGTGCCGACCTGGCGGCCGTCGTCGACCGGGATCCGGCGTGCCCCGGCTTCACGGAGCCGCTCCTGTACTTCAAGGGCTTCCACGCCCTCCAGTGCCATCGCGTCGCCCACCACCTGTGGACCACGGGACACGAGCCGCTCGCGCTGTTCCTGCAGAGCCGCGTCTCGCAGGTGTTCGCCGTCGACATCCACCCCGCCGCCCGCATCGGCAAGGGCATCATGTTCGACCACGCCACCAGCATCGTCATCGGCGAGACCGCCGTGGTTGACGATGACGTCTCCATGCTTCACGAGGTGACCCTGGGGGGCACCGGCAAGGAGACGGGCGACCGCCACCCCAAGATCCGCCGCGGCGTCATGATCGGCGCGGGGGCCAAGATACTCGGCAACATCGTGGTGGGCGAGGGGGCCAAGGTGGGCGCCGGCTCCGTCGTGCTCGACGACGTCCCGCCCCACAGCACCGTCGCCGGCGTCCCGGCGCGCCCGGTGGGGCGCCCGACAGTGGACCTGCCGGCCCTCTCGATGGACCAGCGACTCGACCTGGCCGACGCGGCGGCCGGGTTCATCTGAGCGGGACGCCC
>JALHDK010000508.1 GCA_022838965.1 Actinomycetales bacterium
CGGCGGTGGCGGAGATGCTCTCGCAGCTCCTCGCCGAGCGGACGGCGGCGACCGCCGCTCGCCTCGAGAGCCGGGCCGCGCGTGCCGTCACGCCTCGCGAGCCGACCGACAGCGGCCTGCTCCTGCGTTCGATTCGGGCGCTCTTCGGTCTCGACCGGCGCTGACCGGGCTCAGCCGGCCGCGGCCGGCCGTGCCGTCCGGGCCGCGAGCCAGTCCGGAAGCTCCGCCACCCCGTCGAGGATCGCGGCCGGATCGCTGGCGGCGAGCCGCTCGCGACCGTGGGCGCCGGAGAGGAGCCCGACCGCCGCCATTCCGGCGGCCCGCGCGACACATGGCTGGGCTCGATCCACCAGCGCAACGAGCTGTCGTGCAGCGACTGCCACAATCCCATGCAGAAATTCTCCGCCGAAGGCCTGACCGCCAAGCAGTCGGTGAGCGAGACCTGCGCCACCTGCCACAAGGACATCCGCCAGCAGTTCAACCGCCGCTCGCACATGCCGCTGCCGGAAGGCCAGATCAGCTGCGTGGACTGCCACAACCCGCACGGCACGCTCAATGCCACCTTGCTCAAGACCGACACGGTCAACGAGACCTGCTACCAGTGCCACGCCGAAAAACGCGGGCCGTTCCTGTTCGAACACGCGCCGGTGCGCGAGAGCTGCCTCAACTGCCACCAGGTGCATGGTTCCAACCAGCACGCCCTGCTGGTCGCTCCGATCCCGATGCTGTGCCAGCAGTGCCATTCGCACACCCGCCACCCCAATGACCTGCAGACGGCGTTGTCGCTCGGCAATGGCGTGACACCGGACGAACGCCTGATGGGCCGCGGCTGCATCACCTGCCACGCGCAGGTCCACGGCTCCAACCACCCCTCCGGCCCACGCCTGCACAAGTAACGGGAGGACGCCATGCACATGTGGAAACGCCCCCATGCCTGCCGCTGGCCGCTGCTGCCCCTCGCCCTGCTGGCCGCGCTGGCACGGGCACAGGACAGTGGCGCCGGCATCGACCTGCAGTTCGGCAACTGGCTGGACCCGTCCGGCCGCGTCGGTTGGCGCGGCTGCGACCCGGACGGCACCAGCTGGCTGACGGCGACCC
>JALHDK010000509.1 GCA_022838965.1 Actinomycetales bacterium
CGGGACTGCACTTCCCCGACTTCCGCGCCGCGGAGCAGACCTTCTGCCTGCTTACTCAGGTCTCCGGCCGCGCCGGGCGCGGCGGGCTGGGCGGACGGGTAGTCGTTCAGACCTTCAGCGCGGACCACTATGCGATCGAGCATGCGGCCCGACACGACTACATGGGCTTCTACGAGAGCGAGATCGAGCTGCGCCGCCGCCACCAGTACCCACCCTTCAGCCGGCTAGCGAACGTGCTCTCCACCGACGAAGACCCCTTCCTCGCTCAGCGGGCCGCAGAGGCCTTCGCCACCGCGGCCGAGGCCACCCGGCCGGAAGAGGGGCGCGTGAGCGACGCCAACCCGGCCGCTCTCTCCCGGCTGCGTGGCACGTACCGCTTCCATGTCGAGATGTTCGCCCCCGCCGCCTCTCTGGTTGCATGGTGCCGCAACGCCTGGGCCAGCACTCCGGAGGAGTTCCGCAAGGGGCTCACCATTGACGTTGACCCCCTCTCCCTGTTGTAGTTAGATAGGCCAAACATTAGGCGTTGACCCAAGGAGGCGCCTCGTGGCACTTCGCGACATTGTGGTGCTCGGCGATCCCGTGCTGCGGACCGTAGCCGAAGAGGTGCGGGAGATCGACGACTCCATCCGTGCCCTCGCCGAGGACATGATGCAGACGATGATGGAGGCGCCGGGGATTGGCCTCGCAGCGCCCCAGGTCGGCGTGAGCCTCCGCCTGATCACCCTGGACCTTGAGGAGATTCACGGTCCCCTTGTGAACCCGCGGATTATCCGGACGTCCAAGGAGCAAGAGTCGGACCTGGAGGCCTGCCTCAGCATCCCCGAGGTCCAAGGCCTCGTGCGACGCCCGTCGTCCATTGTGGTCAAGGGACTGGACCTCGACGGGCGGGATGCCGTCATCAGGGCCGAAGGCCTGGTGGCTCGCTGCCTCCAGCATGAGATCGATCACCTGGACGGGGTACTCTTCGTGGACCGGTTGCGCGGGTTGCGGGGCGAGCTCGCCCGGCGGCGGCTCCGGCGCCTCTTCGGCGCTCCGGCCGAATCCGTGGTGGCGGCCCAGCCGGCGATGAACCGTTCGGCGTGACCGGCAGGAGGA
>JALHDK010000510.1 GCA_022838965.1 Actinomycetales bacterium
TGCGAAGATCCACCTGCACCGCCTTGAACGCCGGGCTATCGCTATCGAACTGCTCCAGTAACCAGGAGAAGCTCATCTCCTTGGGCGGCTGGGTGGAGTAACCTTGCCTGAAGAGCAGGCCGATGATCACGGCCAGCGCCAGGATGACGATGACGCTCTTCCAGCTTACCTGGCTTTGCACGCGCTCTCTCCTTCACGCAGGGGCGATTGCGACCCCTGTCTATCGGGGTGAGCCATGGCTCGCGTGAACCTGGCTGGAGTCTTTGACGCACGAACTAGGAACCGGACGCACCCGGAGGTTCGACACGGCTCAATGTCAGTTTGCCACGGTCGCGAACGAAGAGACACCCCTCGAGCTTCTGCTCACCTCTCGCGGTGCCGCTCCGGATGAGCCCTAGAGCCTGCTGAATCTGTGCCAAGGACAGAGCGGCCCCCGGCCCGAGAACCTCCCTCGCGGCCGCCCGCAGCACCACGCTCGCCGCACCCTCCGACAAGGCCCGCAGCGCGGCGACGGAGAGCTCCAGCGCCCCTCCCTGCCCGCCATCCGCCCGGCATTGACCGAGAAGCGCGGAGCCCGCGGCATCGAGCGCCTCCCGGTCCAACTCCACCGTGTCGGAGAGCCGAGCGAGGGTCCTCGCAACCGAGCGGCCCGCGACCCGTTCCATCTCCGGCAGGAGGTGCCGCCGCACACGGTTCCGCAGAGCATCATCCTCTTCGTTCGTCGGATCCTCTACCCATCGCATATCTCTATCGGCGAGATACCGCAGTATCTGCGCGCGCGACACATCGATCAGAGGCCGGATCATCCGGCCGCGTCGCGCCGGAACACCCGTCAGCCCATCGAGCCCCGTCCCTCGGATGAGGTTCACGAGCACCGACTCCGCCCGATCATCCGCCGTGTGGCCCGTAGCGATCCGCCGTGAGCCCGTCACCGAGGCCATATCCTCCAGCGCTTCGTAGCGAGCGAGCCGGGCCCCATGCTCCAGCGAGACGCCACGGCGCGCCGCCACTCCACGAGCATCTACCGCCCTCCGCTCCAACGGCGCCCCGAGCTCGGCCGCCACCCGCGCGCAATGCTCCCCGTGGGAGCGCGACTG
>JALHDK010000511.1 GCA_022838965.1 Actinomycetales bacterium
GCGAGCCACCGCGCGACTGGAGGCAGCGGACAGCTCCGTGGCCTTCTTGAATCCGCCGGAGGCTACGACCGCCTCCAGGTAGCCCGTGGGCTGGGAGGCGAGGATCCGATCCGTCTCCGCCACGAGGGGAGCCATCTCCGGGGACTCGCTCGCGGCGGCCAGGATGGCGCCCCGCTCGGATCCCGCGGCGAGGAGCACGGTGGGGCTGATGTAGACGCTGCCGAGGGTGACTTCCCGCGCGGAGAGCGTCCGCTCGGCGCCCTCGGCCGCGGGCGGGATGTAGGCGACGGCCGCGGCTCTGGAGTCCGTTCGGGTGACGAGGATGCCAAGGATGCCGCCGTCGGAGCCCGTCACGGGGAGCGTCACGTCCGAACCGTTCGCCAGGCGCCGCCTACCTGTCACGGTTACCAGGTCGAGCGACTCTCGGGCCGCTTGGGGTAGGTCGATGGCGACGGTGACAGTGGCAGCGGGCTTGGCCCAGGGATCGGATCGGACGTCGTACTGGGGTGCGGCCCCCTCGACGGGCGCGAAGGGAGTTGTAGGCACGTCCCATGCGCTCGTGGGCGCGGCCCCGCCGGCGCAACCCGCCAGGACCGCGGCGGTTAGCAGCCCCACGAGTACAGCCAAAGCTAGAGCGATGTTCCTCGTGCCCGTACGCGGTCCGATCATGAGCGACCCTCCCTGCGCCAAAGGGGGATCGAGAGGGACCGGAGGGCGCCACCCGCGCAAGGTCCCCTCGTCAGCCCCGGGCGCGCTGACTTGCTCGATTGTACGTTGTGCTCGGAGCACTAGCAAGGTTGGCCCGATGCAGTCGCCTCGCGCTAGCCCGCCTTATTCATGAGAGTGTCTGGAGGTTGTTGCATGGGAGTCGGTAGTTCGCCTCGCATCAAGGGCCGTGCGCCCAGGCAGGCCCACAACCATCGGCGGTTGTGAGGCCTGCCAAGCCCCCGCTGCTGTGCCGAAGTTGCCGCCGGGTTCCGCCCGAAAACGGCTCGCCGGCAACATCCCCTCGAATCCCGCAAACCGTTGGGGCCCAAGGCTTAGAGGCTGCACGGGAGGGGTCTGTATGTACTATGTTCCATTGTTCCGTGAGGTA
>JALHDK010000512.1 GCA_022838965.1 Actinomycetales bacterium
GATGGCCGCTGGCGATGAGCGCGAGACGGTGGACATGAGCAATCCGAAGGTCGCGGTGATGCCACAGAAGATGGCGAGCCCAACGTAGAGCTGCAGAACTGACGTGACTTCGACCCCGCCGCCTACCATGCAGAGCACCGCATAGGGAGCCGAGGTGACCGCCACGAGCATGGTGAGGCCCCATGGCACTGCCAGCTTGCCCAAGGCGATCTCGACGCCACGCAGGGGAGTCAGCTGGACGAGATCGAAGGTCTGGCGCTCGCGCTCGGAGGTCACACTCGCTGCCGTGAGCACGGCGGAGACGATGGGGGCGAGGACGAGTTGGGTGTAGACCAGGTACGGGAAGATGGACCTCCCAGCTGGCATCTCGTCGGAGGACCGCCTTACATACACCGCGACTGCGATGAGCCCGATCCCGATCACGATGCCGTGGTAGACCAAGAGGAGAACGGGAAACCGTAGGCCGCGTACGCGCGACCTGAGGTCGCGCACGGCGTAGGGGTTGGTCGCCACGCTCAGGTCGTCGGCCCAGCCCCCGAGCAACCTCGGGAGGACCCTCGTCAGTCTGCCGCGCGCTCGCGCCGGGACCATGGGAGCCAGCTCCTATAGGAGGCCTAGCCGACGGCCCCGGGCGGACCGGAAGTCAGCACCGTCCGCGCAGCCGCGGAGGTTGCGCATCCGGCGTCCGCTTCGTTCCAGTCCAGAGGAGTCTCCTCGGGACCCTCGGGGACACTCGCGTCGAGGGCCATCGAATCGACAACTCGTCGCAGGGCAGCAAAGGCCGCGGCGCGCCACTGCTCGGGTGCGCCTTCATCCTGGGCCAGCGCCTCGGCCCCGCGCACCATCGCCGTCAAAGCCCGTTGCGTCCACGTCCGGTCCCCGGTCAGCTCCGCGTGCCTCGCCAGCGCCAGAAGCGCCAGCGCCTGGGAGTTACTCTGCCCCATGGGGTCGGGCCAGACCCCGTCCTCGCGCTGCGCGTACTCAGCTAGCTCCGCCGGCGGGTCGGTAGCCCAAAGGAGCCTCAGCAGCGACCTCGCCGCGGTGTGAGCTCCCGTTTCATCGAGCGCCAGCGCCGTGATGGCTTGCCGTCCGAG
>JALHDK010000513.1 GCA_022838965.1 Actinomycetales bacterium
AGGAAGGTGCCGCCGCCCGCGACCGTGTTGAGCACGCCCGCGCAGAATGCGGCAGCAGCAAGAAGAAGATAGTCGAACATCGGGAGAGAGGATCACGCGGGAGGGGGCGAAGAGAGGCCCTGACGGCCTCAGCTCCGGCGTCTAGCATACGGGGTGCTCCGCGTCATGGCCGGATGCGCGCCATTATGTGGATGGATGGCCTTCCCGCGGCGCGGGTCGGCGGAGGGGCAAAGGCGTCGGCAGGCGATTGCCGCCACCGGCCGGTCCGTCGCCTGCGAGGGGCGTCCTGCCGCGAGACGGCGGATGCCTCGTCAGACCCTCACGCGAACATAGTCGCCCGGCGCGTCGCCGAGCGGCTTCAGCTTGCGGCCGCCGACCTTGCGCGCGGGCACGCGCTCGTTGTTCTGCTTCTCGATCCATGCGTGCCAGTGCGGCCACCACGAACCCGGGTTCTCGGTCGCCTTCGCCACCCATTCCTCGAAATCGCCGACCGGCTTGCCGCCCGTCCAGTGCTGGTATTTCTTGAGCGAAGGCGGGTTGACGACGCCGGCGATGTGTCCGGACGCGCCGAGCACGAACGTCACGTCGGCGGAGCCCGCGAGCGTGGTCGTGCGCCACGCGGACCTCCACGGCACGATGTGCACCTGCGCGATCGGCGACAGCTGCGTTCGCACGCTCTCCATAACTGTGATCCATGCCACTCATAGAATCAGCTACCGACGACGCTGTCCCGGGTTCGACCAATTTTTGCACCGGGAACGACCGGATCGCAATCGCAGTTCGCGCCGTCGTTCCCGCGAGAGGTGGGACCGAGCTGCCGTTTCCCCAGGTCCGATCGGTAGGCTCGTCGTCGTGAAGCTGCTGCCCCTGACCCCCGCCGGACAGACCCCGATTCGGGCATTGACCATCGCCGGAACCGACTCCGGTGGCGGAGCCGGCATTCAAGCCGATTCCCGCACGATGGCGATGTGCGGAGTGCACGCCTGCGTGGCCGTCGCCGCAGTGACGGTCCAGAATTCGGTGGGAGTCAGCGGATTCCACGAGATTCCGCCGGAGATCGTCGCCGACCAGGTGCGCGTCGTGGTCTCGGACAT
>JALHDK010000125.1 GCA_022838965.1 Actinomycetales bacterium
GTGCGCCCCTGCCACCGCTCGCCGACGCCGTCGTTCCCCTCGAGGACACGGATCAGCCGGCCGGGCCGGCTCCCCTCCCCGCCGCCGTCCGGATCGTCAGGCCCCACCGGCCCGGGGCCAACATCCGGCGCCGGGGAGAGGATGTCCCCGCCGGCGAGATCGTCCTGCAGGCCGGAACCCGCCTCACGCCCGCGGCCCTCGCCTCTGCGATCTCGGTGGGACACGGCACTCTCCCGGTCCGGCGCCGCCCCCGGGTCGCCATCGTGTCCACCGGCTCCGAGCTCGTGGAGCCGGGGGCGCCTCCCGGCCCCGGCCAGATCCCTGACTCGAACGCCACCCTGGTCTCCGCGCTCGTCCGCGCCGCTGGTCACGACGTCACCGGCGTGCACCGCGTCGCGGACGACATCGCCGCCCTCGCCGCCGTCCTCCGGTCCGCCGCCACCGCCAGCGACCTCATCATCACCACCGGAGGGGTCTCGGCCGGTGCGTTCGACGTCGTGAAGGAGGCGACGGCGGGGGAGGGCTTCACCTACACGAAGGTGGCCATGCAGCCGGGGAAGCCCCAGGGACACGGATTCGTGCACGCCGGAGACCAGCGCACCCTCATGCTGGCGCTGCCCGGCAACCCGGTGAGCGTCTTCGTCTCCTTCCAGATCTTCGCGCGCCCCGTGCTGGACTCCCTGGCGGGCATCGCAGGACAGCGCGGGCTCCTCGCCGCCCGTGCTGGCGCGCCGTGGCACTCACCGCAGGGGCGGCGCCAGTACATTCCCGTGCGCCTGGCCCTCCCCACCGGACTGGACGACCCCCTCCCGGTGGCGCTGCCCACCCATCGTCTCGGGTCGGGATCCCACCTCATCGCCTCCCTCCATCGCGCCAACGCCATCGCGATCGTGCCGGAGGATCGCACCGGGGTAGCTGCGGGCGAGATCGTCCCGGTCCTTCAGGTGGAGGGCTGCTGATGGACCTCACCCACCTCGACCCCCGCGGCCACGCCCGCATGGTGGATGTCACCGACAAGCAGCCCACCGCCCGGAGCGCGACGGCGGTCGGACGGGTGACCTGTTCCCCGGCAGTCCTCGCGGCCCTGCGGGACGGGACGGTGCCGAAGGGCGACGTCCTCGCCGTGGCCCGTGTGGCCGGGATCGCCGCGGCCAAGCGGGTGCCGGACCTGCTGCCGCTGGCGCACGTCATCGGTGTCCACGGCTGCACTGTTGACCTCGTCCTGGAGGAGGACCACGTGGCCATCACCGCGACGGTGCGGACCGCGGACCGCACCGGGGTGGAGATGGAGGCGCTCACGGCCGTCACAGTCACGGCGCTGGCGGTGGTCGACATGGTCAAGGGGGTCGACCGCTCGGCGGCGATCACGGACTGCATGATCGTCGCGAAGTCGGGAGGACAGTCCGGCGACTGGGAGCGGCCGCGTGGCTGAGACGCTCGACGTCGTCATCCTCGCCGGCGGATCGGGGGAGCGCCTGGGTGGGGTCTCCAAGGCCGATCTCGTCCTGGGCGGGCGTCGCCTGCTCGACCATGTCCTGGGCGACCTCGCCGCATGGCAGGGACCACCCGACCTGCGGAGGGTGGTGGTGGTCGCGCCGCCCACCGTCGCGGTACCGGACGGTGTGCTCCGCACCCTCGAGGATCCCCCGGACGGCGGCCCGGCGGCCGGTATCGCGGCCGCCCTGGACCTGCTCGGCGAGGGGGACCTGGTGGCCGTCCTGACCTGCGACGCCCCCCGCTCCGCCCGGGCGCTCCCCGCGCTGCTGGCCGCCGTGGGTGCCGACGGCGCCGTGGCGCGCAGCGCCGCCGGATTCGACCAGTACCTCCTCGGCGTGTACCGCTTCGCCGCGCTGGCGGGGAGGCTGCGGGGAGCCCGGGACATGTCCGTGCGCCGGCTGCTCGGCGCCCTCGACCTGGCACGGATCGAGTGCGGGGACCTGGACCGCGACGTCGACTCGTGGGGTGACCTGGCGGCCCTGGAGGCGGGCGGCTGATCAGTGGTCGCCGCCGCCGAGCTGCTCGAGGACGTGCGGCACGAGCGGGCCGATGACGGCGACCGCGTCCCGCACCCCGCCCGGCGATCCGGGGGCGTTGACAACGAGCGCGCCGTCGGCGTCCCGTGACGTCACCCCCACCAGGCCGCGTGAGAGCCCGGAGAGCGGCGTGCTGGCGAGTCCGGCGGCACGAATCTGCTCCGCCAGGCCGGGGAGCAGGGTCTCCAGGAGGGCGGCCGTCGCCTCGGGCGTGACGTCGTGCGGGGTCACCCCGGTTCCCCCGGTCGTGAGGACCACGCGCGCGCCCGTCCGGATGGCGGCCCGGACCGCGGCCCGGATCGCGGCGACGTCATCGGGGACGACGACGACGTCGACGACCGTTACTCCGTGGCCCGCCAGCAGTTCCCTGGCCAGCGGACCGGACCGGTCCTCGCGCGCTCCGGAGAAGCAGCGGTCGGACACGGTGATGACGGCGCCCGGCACGGCCGGGGCGGACGATGATCGTGCCATGGAACCTACGCTAGCGTTCGCGGCGCTCATGACCATGGTGGGGCTGACAGGGCGTTTCCATGCGCGGCCCGCAAGCCGGTGGTGTCACGCAGGAGGGGCCGGCAGGTCGCCGGGTCCGCGCTCGAAGCGAGCCCGGAGCCCGGGAGCGGTGCGGATCGCCCAGACCAGCAGCAGGACGATGACGACCGAGACGGCGGCGGAGGCGATGAGCATCGGGGTGTAGGTGCCCGCGGCGTCGTGGACCATGCCCCACAGCGGGGCGCCGACGGCCATGCCGGCCGGCATCGCGGCCATCGTCGGCCCCAGGAGGGTTCCGAAGTCCCGCGGCCCGAACAGCAGCATCACGAGGATGGGGATGAGGACCCCGGGAAACGCCACGGCGAACGCGAACACCACCGTGCTGGCCGCGAGGGGCACGAAACCCGCGGCGAGCGCGAAACCCGCCATGCTGACCACCTGGCTGCCGACGGCGAGCGTGACGGCGGCCGCGGTGCCGCGGCGGTCGTTGAGGGTCCCGAGCACCAGGTTGGTGACGACCGTCGAGAGCGCCATGAGGGAGAGGATCGTGCCGGCGACCGCGATGGTGACCCCCCGTTCCGCGACCATCGGTGCGAAGTGCTGCTGCACCGCCTGGACGACGCCGAACAGCACGATGCCGGCGACGAGGGCGGCGAACTGCGCACTGCGGAAGGCGGCTGGGGCCGGGACGCCGGGGATCTCGACGGGGGCGGAGGTGCCCGGGTGGACGGGCGCGTCCGGGGCGGCCCCGAAGGGTCGCAGTCCGACGTCGGCGGGCGTGGAGCGGACGAGGAACAGGGCCGAGCCCACCGTGAGGACGAGGACGACGCCGGCCAGCAGCGTGAACCCGCGCTCCCAGCCACCCGAGGTGACGACCGCGGGGAGAACCAGGCCGGCGAGGATCCCGCCGAGGCCGGAGAAGGCGAACACGGCACCCATCACGGCGCCGCGACTCTGCTCGAACCAGGTGTTGACCAGCAGGGAGGCCGACATCATCGTGACAAGGCCGAAGACGAGGCCGAGGGCGAACCCGAGGACGTACAGCATCGCCAGGGAGGAGACGAACGTCACCGCCCCGAGGCTGGCGACGGCCCACAGGCCCAGCGCGATCATGACCTTGCGGACTCCGAGGGTGCGGAACAGCATCGGCGCGAGGAAGGTCATGGCGAGCACGCCGGAGACGCTGGTCAGGGAGTTGTAGACCATCACCTGGCTGAGACCCGTCCCCAGCGACTTGGCGAGCGGCGGGTTCACGAAGCTCGAGCTGAGGAAGACGAACTGCCCTCCGGTCATGGTCAGCGCGGCACCGGCGGCGACCAGGAAGTGGCGGCGGTGGCGCTGCGGCGGCGCGCCTGCCGCCTCGGGGTGGCTCATGTTCCCATGGTGGACCACCGGATGGTCCGACCACGAAGCCTTTCGCTGCTCCACTACTCTGAGCCCAGGGGCTCCCTGCGGCAGAGGCGGTGACATGACCGGGAACGCACGCGACGCTCACCCGCGGCCCGTGGTGACGATGTTCGAGACCTACGGTTCCGGTGCGGCGGTCATCGGGCCGCGACTCGCCGAGGCGCTCGGGGTGCCGTTCATCGGACAGGCCTTCTCCTCGGAGGACCTCGAGAATGCCGAGACGGCGCCCGCCCTGGAGGGCAACCTCCTGACCCGGATTCTCACGCAGCTGGGTCGCGGCGCAGCCGCCGCCGACGGTGGCGTCTTCAGCGGACCGCAACGCGAGCGCGCGACGGCGGAGCGCATCGCCGCCGTGCGGGACGCCTGCGCCGATGGTGCCGTCATCGTGGGGCGCAATGCCACGGTGATCCTCGCGGACCTGCCGCACGCCCTCCACGTGAAGCTGGACGGCCCGGTTGAGCAGCGCATCGCCCGGGGGGCGGCGGAGGCCGGGATCGACCTCGCCCGTGCACGGTCCCGGCAGCAGCGGGAGGACCGTGTGCGCGCCGAGCTGTCCCTGCGCCTGCACAACTGGGATCCGCGTCAGAACGACCGCTTCGACGTCGTGGTGAACCCGTTCGCCCTGGGGGACGGGGGCGCCCGGGAGCTGATCCTGGCCGCGCTGCGGATCAAGACCGGGTGGGCCCGCTGACCAGGGAGGAGGGACCGCCGTGCGCGAGCGGGCGTTCGACGTCGTCCTGTTCGGGGCCAGCGGCTTCGTCGGATCCCTGGTGGCGGCGCACCTGGCGGTGGCGGCCGGGCCGGACGTTCGGGTCGCCCTCGCCGGCCGTTCGCTGGCGCGTCTCGAGGGTGTACGGTCCCGACTCGCGCAGCCGGCTCGCGGCTGGGAGCTGATCGAGGTCGATGCGACGGACGGCCGGCGGTTACGGGAGCTGGCGGCCCGGACGACGGTGGTGGCCACGACTGTGGGTCCCTACCATCGCGACGGGCGGGAGCTCGCCGTCGCCGTCGCCGAGGAGGGCACGCACTACGCGGACCTCACCGGCGAGGTGTTGTTCCGCTGGACCCTCGACCATGTCGATGAGCGCGCGAAGGCGACGGGGGCTCGGCTCGTCCACTCGTGTGGTTTCGATTCCATCCCGTCGGACCTTGGTGTCCTGCTGACCGCGGAGCGTGCGGCGGCCGAGGGGCAGGGCACGCTCGAGGATGTCACGCTGGTGGTGCGGTCCGCGGCGGGCGGCTTCTCCGGCGGCACGGTCGATTCGCTCCGCCAGCAGGCGATCGCGGCGCAGCGGGATCCGGGCCTGCGGCACCTGCTCCGGGATCCGTACGCGTTGAGCCCGCGGCGCACGGAAGAGCCTGAGGGCGAACCGGCTGGCTCGAGGGGTCCCGGAGTCCGGGGCCTCGTGGCGGCCCAACGCGACCGCGAGACCGGCCGCTGGCACGGGCCGTTCGTGATGGCCGACTACAACACGCGCATCGTGCGGCTGTCCAACACGCTGAGTGACTGGTCGTACGGTCGAGGGCTGCGGTATCGCGAGGTCATGGATGTCGGTTCAGGTCCCCTGGCGCCCCTGCTCGCGGCGGGGATGGGCTGGGCGCTGCGTGGCCTCGCCGGCGCCATGGCATGGGCTCCGACCCGTGCAGTCCTCGACCGGATCCTCCCCGCCCCCGGTGAGGGTCCCAGCGCCGAGCGACGTGCGGCAGGCCACTTCCGGATGGAGATCATCGCCACAACCACGACACGGGCGAGATATCGCACCACCGTGGCCGCCGCGCTCGACCCGGGTTACAACGGTACGGCGGTCATGCTCGGACAGAGCGCGCTGTGTCTGGCACTCGACCGGGAGCAGCTCCCTCGCCGGGCTGGGGTTCTCACCCCTGCGACGGCGATGGGAGACGTGCTTGTGGGCCGGTTGCGTGCCCACGGCTTCACCTTCGAGGTGGAGCGCGCGGGTTGAGCGACGTGCTCGTGGGCGGGGCGCGGGTGACTCAACGCACGTTGGCACCGCGGGTGGAGGCTTCGCGCCCCCTCCGGAAGGGGTGCGAAGCTTCATGGGGGTGCTCATCAGTGGTTGAACGTCCCACGCAAGTGCTGGTTGCCCGGAGAACGGCCCACGGGGTGCTGGTGGCTGGGACCCCTGCGGATGGGCATGACCCCGCCAGCCGTCGACGCACCGAGGTCGCTTGCTGACGGTTTGGCGGGGCTGAAGGCGTTGCTTGGGGACGCCGGTGGTGGGTGGGGGGCCGCCGCGGATGCACTCAGGTCGCTTACCGACGGTTTGGCGGGGCTGAATCCGTTGGTTGGGGACGCCGGTGGTGGGTGGGGGGCAGCCGCGGATGCACTCAGGGCGCTTACCG
>JALHDK010000514.1 GCA_022838965.1 Actinomycetales bacterium
GGCCCAGCGTCCAGCCGATGCGCCAACCCGTCATGGCATAGGTCTTCGATGCGCCATTGATGACGATGCAGCGCTCCACCATGTCTTCGCCCGCCGAGAGGATCGACACGAACTCCGAACCCTCGTAGACGAGCTCGTCGTAGATCTCATCCGTGAGCACCCACAGGTCCGCCTCCCGAGCGATGTCCGCGATGGCGTGGATGACCTCCGCCGGGTACACGGCGCCCGTGGGGTTCGAGGGCGAGTTGAGGATTATCATCCGCGTGCGATCTGTGAGCGCGGCACGGATGTCGTCGGGATCGGGCACGAAGCCCTGTGCAGGGCTGGCGTCCACGGCCACGGGCGTCGCGCCGGCGAGCTTGACCGTCTCCGGGTAGGTGAGCCAGTAGGGCGCGGGGAGTATGGCCTCGTCCCCTTCCTCGAGAAGGGCGAGGGCCGCGTTGGAGATGGAGTGCTTGGCGCCACAGGAGACGAGCACCTGAGCAGGCGCGTAACTCGTCCCCCGGGTACGGTTGGTCCACGCGGCGATGGCCTCCTTGAGCGCCGCTCCGCCCTTGGGCACGTACTTCGTGTCGCCAGCCTGGATGGCCTGGATCGCGGCCGCTTTGATGGCCTCGGGCGTGTCGAAGTTGGGCTCCCCGGCGGTGAAGGCGATCAGATCCACGCCCTCCGCCCTGAGTGCCGCGGCCTTCTTGGTCAGGCCGATAGTGGCTGATGGGGTGACCTGGGTCGCTCGCGTGGCTAGTCGCAATGCGGATCCCTTTCCGCCCGGGCTCCCACCATCCGGCGGCATGGCCCGAGAGACGTGTTGTGAAGCACCCCTAGGGGCGCGTTGTGCCTCCCTAGCGGCGGCCCGTGGCGTCCCGGACCGTGGCTACCACAATAGCATATGCGCCACCGCCCCCGCGATACGGCCGCGCGCTCCGCTATGGACGCGGACTCAGCTCCTCTAGCAACGCCTCCACCGCGGCGCTGAGCTGCGGATCCCGGCCGGCGGCCTCGTCCTCGGGGGTAATCTCGACGTGGATGTCGGGCTCAGCGCCCTGCCCCTCCATGTCCACCCCGGTGTCGCCGATGAACCAGCCGCGCCC
>JALHDK010000515.1 GCA_022838965.1 Actinomycetales bacterium
TGTCGCGACGGGCGAACGCATCGCCACGGGCCAGACCGGCGCAGGCGCCCCGGGGCGCATCGTCGAGATCTTCTGGGACGACGCGGGCCAGTCCCTGGCGTTCAACATCCTCGACAGTGAGAGCGGCAACGCCGCGACCCTGAGCCTCAGCCTCGCCACCCTCGACACCACGGTCCTCCATCCGGCGGCGACGATCTTCGGCTTGCTGCCCGAGGCGGCGAACCAGGCCTGCTACATGGGACCCGCTGAGGGCCCAGGCGGAGGGACGCTCCTGGCCGGCGACTGCCCCACCTGCGGGACGCAGAACGAGCCGCTTTTCGATGTGCCCACCGATGAGCGCCTCATCGCCTACGCCCAGCATCCGACGCGCCCCTTGGGGCTTGCGGCCCTCGCCTCCGCCACCGAGCCATCAGCTCCGGTGCGCGTGTACCTCGTTGCAACGGGCGGCTCGGGCGCGCGGCGTCTGGTCTACTCGGGCGCCCAAGAGATCCGGTATCCGCGCTGGTCCGAGGGGGGCGAGACCTTCGCCTTCATGGCCATGCGAGACGGTGAGTGGCGCGCGGTGCTCATGGGCGCCGACGCGCGGCCCCTGCTCCACGTGAGCAAGGTCCTGCCCACCGTACCCGGTCTGATCGACCTCCCGCCGGCAAACTAGGCGACCATGGTGCGGCGCAGCTTATCGACGATGACGGCGACGATGATCATGCCGCCGATCACGACCTCCTCGATGAACTGGCTCACCATCATGTGATCGAGGCCCGTGGCGATCACGGCCATGATGAGCGCCCCCACGAAGCTCCCCAGGATCGAGCCCTCACCGCCCATGAGGCTCGTGCCGCCGATGACCGCCGCCGCCACCGCGTTCAGCTCATACCCCTGCCCGGCCGTCGGCTGACCGGAGCCCATGCGCGAGAGCGCCACGAGGCCGGCCAGGCCCGCCAATCCACCCGAGATCACGAAGGTCATCACGCTGACGCGTTTGACTGGGATCCCCGATAGCCGCGCCGCCTCCCGATTGCCACCGAGGGCGTAGACGGCTCGGCCAAACCGGCTGCGTGAGATGACAACGTGGGCCAGCCCAATGAGCGC
>JALHDK010000516.1 GCA_022838965.1 Actinomycetales bacterium
GTCTGCTGGCGCAGGTGGTGCAGGGTGGCCAGCTTCTCGCCGTTGTCACCGTACACTTCCAGGTCATCGTCCTGGACCTGGTTGGCTGGCCAGAAGCCGAACACCGCGCGGGCACTGATCAGCTTCTCGTCGATCAGCTTGGCCCTGCCGTTGGTCCACACCACCAGCGCCAGCTGCTCGAGGTAGGGGCGCGCGTGTGGCGCGCACATGTCGTTGACCGGCAGGAGCGCCGTCTCGATGCGCTCGCGGTCGTCCTCGGGCAACGCCTTCCACGCGCGATAGACCTGCTCGCCGAGCGGGCCTTCGCCGTCGAGCGTGAGGTCCACGTCCGCCCACTCCTGCAGGACCTTGAGCGCATCGGGGGTGAGGTGGCGGAAGAAGGACTTCGGGTTCCATTCGCGATTGGCCATGTGTTCTCCGTGGTGACTGTTGCCTAAACAGGGGACATCGAGGGCAAGCGAAACCGCTCTCCTGGCATCAGAGAAGGCTCCGCTGCGGGTTGGACGCGTCGGTGACCAGCTTCAGGGCGATGAGACGGATCTGCATCGCCTGGTTCGACACGTTCGAGAAGCTGCCGCGCTCGATGACCTCGGCGGCAAGGGACTTCAGCTCGGGCACCAGCTCGCCGGCCTTGCGACGCGCCTCGAGGCGGTCGATGGCCAACGGGTCGCCGGTCACCAGGCGCGCAGCGGCGCGGACATCGGTCGCCGGCATGAGCAGGTACGCCGCGAAGCGGTCGGCCTGGATCTCGGCCGAGTCGCGCTGCCCGTTGCGACACACGATCGCGGGCCCGGGCTTCGCGTTCGGCTCCCGCGCGAACAGCGGGACCGTGACCTTCTCCATCTCGATGAGCGGACGGTGCAGCACCCAGTGCCCGGTCTCGTGCGCCAGCGTGAAGGAGAAGCGCCCCTCGTTCCCTTCGAGCGAGGAGTCGATCATCACGTGCCCGTCGTCGAGCCACGTAGCCCCGAGTACGTCGTTCTTGCCGAGGCGGGTGCGAAGGTCGCCGATGCTGAGCGACAGCTCGAGGAGGCCCTCGACGATGTCGTCGACCGGGATGGGCGGCCGCGGCGGCGTGCCCTT
>JALHDK010000517.1 GCA_022838965.1 Actinomycetales bacterium
ACCGGGACGCCGATATGTCGCTTGAGGGACTGGTGGGCGATGCACGGCTTGCCCGGGGTCCCGAAGGTCGCACGTGTTCCTTCGCCCTGGTCAGTCCTAACAGCAATATGGGCCTCGCCATACTAGGCGCTGACGCGCCGGAAACGGGCCTGTACGTGCGTGTGGAGGGTCCTCTGCGGCTCGATCCGCGGCTGAACACTCCGTACATCGAGTCACCCCGGGTAACTGTCCTCCACGAGCTGCCCCTGTGGCTGCGTCCCGCTGACCATCAGAGCCTTGCCGCCCTCGGCGCCATCCTGTGCGCCATGGCCGCATGCCTTCTCCTCGTCAGCATCCGCCGACCCTCCAGCGTGGCGCCGTCGCCGGAGCGCTTCAGTGCTCTGATCTCGACCGCCGTCTTGCCTCCGCGCGCTGAGACCCCGGCCCCGGCGACCGTCGCCGAGTACGTCGCGCCCGCCCCGGACACCTCGATCGGTGACGAGGGTTGCGAGCCGGGAGCATCTGACGACGATACGCCACTAACGGCGGAGACCGTGTCCTTGGATCCGGAAGCTCTGGTGGCCGGGTCCGAGGGGCCGGCTCCATCTGGTCCTGCGGAGGGCGTGCCGGCCCGGGAAACCTCGACCGGTGACGAGAGTCCTGAGCCGACAGCATCGAGCGATGCGGCGCCCACGGCGGAGGCCGAGTCCGAAGAGCCCCCGACTGTGCCCGATGGGGACGCGTCCGTACCCATCGTCGGTATGGTACTGGAGGTCGTCGCGGGACCCGACCGGGGCAGGGTTTTCGAGGCGCGTGGCCCTAGAGTCACGATCGGCCGTTCGGAGGATCGCGACGTGCCCTTGACCGACGAGTTGGTCGCGCGCCATCAGGCGACCCTTACGCGCTCCAATGGGGTGGTGCTGCTCAGCTCTGAGGTTCCGGGCGCCGTAGTGTGTCTCAACTCCCGCCCGGTGCGCCAAGCGGAGATCGCGGCCCATGATGTCATTCGCATGGGATGCTCCGAGCTGCGCCTGATCGCCTCGCCATCAGCAGCGGAGCTAGGCCCTTCGGTACCCGCGCAATGAGCGATGACGTCCAGACC
>JALHDK010000126.1:0-2123 GCA_022838965.1 Actinomycetales bacterium
TGGCGGACCTCACCGTCGGTGTAGGCGATGATGTGCCGCGGGTCGGTGTACAAGCCCACCAGGCCGGTCACCTCCACGTCCAGCCCGGTCTCCTCCTTCACCTCCCGCACCACTGTCTCCACGATGGACTCCCCGAAGTCGTGGGTACCGCCGGGCAGCGCCCACAGGTCGTTGTCCACCCGGTGCTCCAGCAGGATCCGGCCCTCGCCGTCGGTGACGCAGCCGACGGCGGCGGGGACGATGCTGTTCGGGACCGGGGCGTCCGGGTCGTCGTAGTAGTCCGTACGCGCCATCTCTCTCACCTGATCTCTCGTGCCTGGTCCCACACCCGCTCGTAGGAGCGAGCGTAGTGCTCGAACAACCGGCCCCCGGGCACCCGTTGCAGGTGCAGCACCGGGGAGTGCGCCGCCGGGGCGCCGTAGACGTGGGTGTTGGCGAGCATGACACCGTCGGCCCGGTACAGCGAGGCGTACAGCGTGGTGCCGTGCAACCGGATCTCGATCCCGTCCCGGCCGTGCAAGGGCCGGATCAGGTTCAGGGTCAACCGCACCCTCCCCGCCATGTCGATGCCCTCCTCCACTCCCCGCGCCGCGATGGCCTCACCGTCCGGGTCCCCGAGCAGTAGCCGCACCCGCACCCCGGCGTCCGCCTTCGCGATCAGGGTGTCCACGATGTGCGGGTAGGCGTCGAACCAGAACAGCCCGGCGTACACCAGCAGGCTGACCTCCTCCCGCGCGTCCGCGACGAGGTCCGCCCACAACGGCGCGGGCACCGCCCCCCGGTTCGGGTAGAACGCCACAAACTCCGCGGCACTGGCCTCCCGGGTCAGCTTCTCATCCTGGGTGTCGGGCCACAGGTAGCCCGCATCCACGTCCAGCAGCTTCGCCACCGCCCACCGGTGAGCCCGGTACGGCGTCCGACCCAGCGTGATCCACCGTTCCACCGTCTTCGGATCCACCCGCACCCGCTCCGCGACGTCGGCGGGACTCACCCCCTGGGCCACCAGCGCGGCCCGCAACCGTTCGTTCCCCACCCTGCTACTCCCCCCTCATCCCGGGACGTCCCACCCCACGCGAGACGTCCCCAGCTGTCCCAGCGCGCGGTGATGCCGTCCCGTCCCGTCGGAGTCCGATGGATACCGACCGCAGACGACACCGACCAGCGAGGTACGACATGCCACCCACCGCCACCATCCCCGCCCCCGCCGACGCCGTCACCGCCCTCACCGCCGTCGCCGGGGACCTCGCGGACCCCGTGACCGTCGACGCCGTCACCGTCCCGGGAACCGCGGCCGACGTGGACGCGGACGAGCTGCTCCGCGCCGCCGTCGAACGGATCACCGCCGAGGGGTGGGAGAGCCCGTGGGCGGGCTGGCTGTTCACCCACCTGCAGGCCCGCTGCCCCGCCTGGGCGGCGAAGATCGACCACCGCTGCAACCGCCGCCCCGGCACTCTGCCACCGGAGGACGTGCTCTCGGCATGCTGGTCCACGATCACCAGATTCCCCCACGCCATCGCCGCGGCCAAGGCGCCATGGGCGTACCTGTGGACAGCGGTACGCAACGACCTCGCTGTGGACATCACCGCCGAATCCGTCCTGTCCACCCGGCAGGCCCGCCACCCCCACACGCCACGGCCCGCCCGGCTGCTGCGCGTCGGCCTCGAGACCCACCACCTCGACCTCGGGCCGTGCTCCGACACCACTCACCGGCCGGTCGAGCAGTCCGACGGACTGCGAGCCCTCATCGGCCTTCTCGCCGACGGCGACCCCGACCTCAACGCGTACTGGGCCGACGTCGTCGACCGCGCCCTGGACGTCATGGCCGACGCCCGCCGCTCCTACGAGGAATACGCCCTCCGCCGCGACCCCTACCTCCGCGACCACGCCGGCCTCACCCTCGACGAACTCGCCGCCCTCGCCGCCCTGCTGATCGGCCCCCGGCGCGGTGACCGCGCCGCCCAATCCCTCCTCCTCGCCCTCCGCCGCGACCCCACCACCCCCGCCGACGCCGTCCCCGGCGCAGCCCGCCGCGTCCACCTCCTCCACGCCCGCAACCGGCGCCTCCACACCGGCACGACAACGCCCGCCGCGGCGTGACCCCCACCGCGAGGACGGCCATGACC
>JALHDK010000126.1:2137-8364 GCA_022838965.1 Actinomycetales bacterium
CTCCCCACCCACCCCGCAGCCCCACCCCCGGACACCCCCGGCCGGGTCCACATCCCCTGGCACCCCGACGACCCCCGCCTCCCCACCGCCGCCAACCTCCCCGAAACCGACCTCGGGCTCGCCGAACGATTCGTGCTCTGGTGCGGCGACCACTGGCGGTTCCGCCCCGGCATCGGCTGGATGCGCTACGACGGCGTCCGCTGGGTCTGGGACGAACACGGCCACCACGCCCGCACCGAAGTCCAACAAGTCGTCCGCGCCATCAGCGAACTCGAAGCCCACTCCCTGCCCGCGCTCTCCGGCGACGGCCGCCGCCGCTCCGCCCGCGACCTGCGCCGCCAGTGGGCCAGGTCCTGCGAGACACCCCGGCGGATCCTCGCGGCCCTGGAATGCGCCGAGACCCTCCCCGGCATGTGCGTCGGCGAGGACGACTGGGACCCCGACCCCCTCGCCATCAACACCCTCACCGGGTACCTCGACCTGCGCACCGGCCACCTCCACTCCCACCGCCCCCACCACCGGTGCACCGCCGTCGTCAACGCCCCCTACCACCCCCACGCCACCTCGGACGCGCTCGACCGGGTCCTGGCCCACCTCTCCGGCGGCGACGACGCCGTCCGCAGCTTCCTGGGACGCTGGCTCGGATACTGCCTCACCGGCTCCATGACCGCCGAGGTGTTCCTGTTCCTCTCCGGCGCCGCCGAATCCGGCAAGTCCACCCTCTTCTCCGCCTTCACCCGCATGCTCGCCAGCTACGCCGAAACCTCCTCGCCAGAATCCTTCGCCCCACGTCTCAGCACGGGCGGCGCAACCCCCGAGCTGGCACGGCTGGCGGGCAAGCGGTTCGTGTACGTGCCCGAGGCCGGCGGGTTGCGCCTCGATGCGTCGCGGATCAAAGCGATCGTCGGCGGTGACCCGGTGGTGGCCCGGCTGCTGCACCGCAACCCCGTCACCTTCCGGCCGCGGTTCAAGCTCGCCTTCACCGCCAACGAACTGGCCGTCATCCCCGACGACGACGCCGGGCTCCGCCGCCGGCTCCTGCCGCTGCGGGTGGACGCCACCGTCACCCGCCGCGACACGACCGTGAAGGCGACGCTGGAGGACACCGAGGAAGGCCGGGCCGCGCTGCTCGCGTTCGCCGTCCAGGGTGCCCGCCGGTGGCTGGCCGACGGCGGCGACCTCGCCGCCCTCCAACCACCCCCACAAGTGAGGGACGCCCTCACCACCTACTTCGCCGAGATGGACCCCCTCGCCGAATGGTGGGAAGAACGCGTCCTCGTCTCGGAGACCGGCGCGACAACGACCTCACGCCTCCACGCCGACTACGCCGACTGGTGCCGCGACCATGGCGTCCGCGCCGTCCTTGGCATCAAGGGATTCGCGCAACGGCTCACAGCCCGCGGCTTCCCGGTCGCCCGGGACAGGACCACAGGCAGCGCGCGCCTCGGGCTAACGCTGCGCTGCTTTTCCGGCGAGAGTCCTCAGACCAATGCTCGTGTCAGGTCGGCGGCGCGGGAGCATCGAATAGTGTCAGCTGTTCACTACTCGTGAGTGCCATGACGGCCTCCGCCGGTGTGACGATGCGCACCCCTTCAATCTGTTGACCCACGGGAAAGTCGTGAGTGTTCGCCGTGACAAAGTAGCGGGCTCCCCCTACAACTGCGGTGGCGAGATGGATAGCGTCAAGATTCCTCACCTGCGGGTAACTCACCGTGATGTCAGCCGCTTTTCTGGCCACGCTCATTGTGAGGTCGATATAATTCACCTTGCTCGAGTCCAATTGAGCGAGGATCAGTTCTCGCTTCCCACTACCGTCGTCGTTACGGTGTCGCGGGGGTACCTCCACGAGAATCGCAGGAGACTCTACGAGGTGAATCGCGCCGTCCCAAGCCGCGTCTAGCAGCTGTGCACAGTCACGGGCTCCGGGTTCCTCGCCTGTGATTGTGAGAAGGAAGCAGCACGCGTCAAGTACCATGGTTAGGTCTTCAGGACTCGCCACGGGACCGCCTTAGGTAATCCAACACGGGTAGCCCGTCAGTTGCTCGTGGGTCGACCCCGAGCAGGTCGGACCACCGAGTCGGAGTCTCAGGAATGAGTCGGACCTCGGACGCGGCGAGGTGGAACGGAAGCCCGTGGGCGTCTTGCTTGATTTCGCCCACCGCTTCCACGAACCCGTAGAGGGCTTCACGGAAGGTTTGCCGGAGACTGTCAGGGAACTTGACCCTCACAGTCCGGCCCCCCTGCAGCCTAAGCGACGCCCTGTTGCCTCTTGAAACGTTGACGCCTGTCACCGTGCCTCGAAGCGAACCGGGGATGGTCTTCGTCGTGGGTTGCGACTGGGCCAGTCGTTTCGCTAGGTGATCATCCAGCTGAAGCACCACTGGTGAGGTGTCACCCACCAACGTGAGAGTAGGGACGGCGCCTTCTCCAGTGCTGGCATCGATCAACGCCCGAGTCTCCGTGTACGTGTCCGGTGGCCAGTCGCTCGGCACTTCTCCGCGACCAACGGCACCAAGGCCTCCAACCAAACGAAGGATCGGACGATCATCGCCACCAGAGTCTGGAGCGAGAGCCGCTATTCCGGAGCCCAGTCGCAGCTCGGTCAAGACCCACTCCGTGGGGTTCTCAGCCAAGGAGTCGAGTGCGTCGACCAGCTTCTGGCCCGCGCTGAAGAAGCGCGTGGCATTCGCCGCGCTTCCCTTGTCAACTTCCAGTCGAATCTCAATCACTCGCACTCCTTACTTGCATCCTCCCGCATGAGCGCGATTGCTGGCGTGGTTCGAGACAAGTTCCAGCCTATGGACTGGAATCCCCTGGATCATCCGGACCACGCAAGGACGTGGACTGCCATGACAGGCAGTGCGGCTGCGTCTGCTCCAAGTGCCGGAAGTGCCGGGGCCGGCGGTCCATCGTGACCGGCAGATCCGGCACTTGGTGGCACGTCCGCCAGGACAAGTGCCACCAGTAAACGTGCTGATCAGAACGCTGATCCTGCCTCTCCAGCACTTCCGGCACTTCGTCTGGGGAAGTGACGGTAGTGACGGTACCTGTGGATAACTTTCCGGGGGTATCGGCGATGTAGGGCAGTCTGTGGGGCACGTGCCGAACTGCCGAAGTGCCGCACGTGCGCACGGGGGGCGCTCCCCCGGGTGACCCGTCCGAGGAGGAGCCGTGAAGTCAGTCCGCTGGGCCGTTGCCCTGCTCGTCATCGTGGCGGTGGCCGTCGCGGTCGCCGTGGGAGTCCGGGGCGACGGCGCCGCCCCGACAGCCACACCGTCGCCGGCCGCCCCCGCCACGCCGTCGGGCATGGTGGGGCCGGTCTCCCCCGCGGCCCGCCCCACCGACGTGCCGGGGATGCTCACCCTGACCCGCACGTCGGACCCGGAAGTCTACGCCGCGTCGGTAGCCGCGGTGGTGTTCTCGCTGGACACCCGGGCCCTGACCACGGGGGACTACCGCGCCGCCCTGCTGGCCGGGGCGGACCCGTTGATGTCGGACACCGGCCTCGCGGACTTGGCGGCGACGGTCGAGGAGCGGATCCCGGACGCGACCCGGTGGGCGCGGATGCGCGCGAACCAGCAGTGGTCCACCTGGACGACGACGGCGGTGTGGGAGCCGCAGACCTGGGCCGAGGTCGTCACCGATGGCCTGCACGAGCCGGGGTGGGTGATGCGCAACGTCACCGGCACCCAGACCACGGTCTACCTCGACGGCGGCCAGGAACGGACGGTGGTGTCCGAACCGACCCTGACGGTCGGGATGCGCTGCCCCGCTCCCGGCGCCGGCGTGGACCGCTGCCACCTCACCCTGATCGGGACGACGGTCCTGCCATGACCGCAACCCACCCCTCCCGCCGTCCCGCTCGCCGGGTGCAGTCATGAGGAAGGCCGTGCTGCTGATCGCCGCGCTGACCGGGTTCGTCCTGGTCGGGCCGTTGGGGGTGGCCGCGGTCGGGCTGCTCGCGGTGGCGAACGACGCGGTCACCCGGGCGGAGTGCGGTCCCGGCGGCCCCGCCATCCTCCCCACCGACGAGCTGCCCGCGTCCGTGGCGGGCTACTCCGGTGAACAGCTCGCCAACGCCGCGGCGATCATGCGCGCCGCCGTCCCCCTCGCCGTGGGGGTGCACGGGCAGCGGGTGGCGGTGATGACCGCGATGGGCGAGTCCTCGCTGATCAACGTCGACCACGGGGATGCCGCCGGCCCGGACTCCCGGGGCCTGTTCCAGCAACGCGACAACGGCGCCTGGGGCTCCTACACGGACCGGATGAACCCCCAGACCGCCGCGACCAGCTTCTACACCGCGCTGCTGCGCGTGGAGGGGTGGGAGACCCTGCCCCCGACCCTCGCGGCGCACCGGGTGCAACGCAACGCCGACCCGCAGCACTACGCCCGCTACTGGGACGCCGCCGTCGCGGTCGTCACCGCCCTGACCGGCACCCCGAGCGCGGTCCCTGGCGTCGACACCGCACCCGCGGCCGGGTGCGGAACGAGCGCCGGGGCCGGGACAGTGACGGCGCAGGGGTGGGCGAGCCCCGCCGTCGGGAGGATCACCTCCCGGTACGGTGTGCGCGTCCACCCGGTCACCGGGGTGATCGGCAGCCACACCGGCGACGACGTCGCGAACCGGTGCGGCACCCCGGTCCGGGCCGCGGCCGCCGGCATCGTGCTCCGGGCGGGGCCCGGGCCGTATCAGGGGCGGACCGGGAACCAGATCATCATCGACCACGGCGGCGGGGTCACCACCCGGTACGGGCATGTGCTCACTGGCACCGAGACCGTCCGGCCGGGTGACCTGGTCACTGCCGGCATGCAGATCGCGGCGATGGGCGGTGACCCCGACCTCGACCCGATCGGCGCGGGGTCGTCCACCGGCTGCCACCTCCACTTCGAGGTCAACCTCGACGGCGCCCCGGTCAACCCGTCCGCCCACCTCCTCGCCCACGGTGTCGTCCTCGGCACCGACTGACCCGTCCGGGCCGACACCCGTCGTCCCCGGCCGACCCCTACCACCCGTGCGCGCACCCGCAGGTCTCCCTAGGACACCCGCGGTGCCCGCCACCCCGACCAGACAAGGAGCCCATCATGTCCCTTCCCACCCTGCTCACCCCCACCGCCGACCCCGGCGTCATCGCCAACGGCTCCGGCCTGCCCGGCCTCGCCCAGTTGCGGGAGATCGTCGGCGCGCTCCTCACCTTCGGGCTCGTCGCCTGCGTGGCCGCCCTGGTGATCTCCGCGGTGGTGTGGGGCCTGGGATCCAACTCCGGCAACCCCCACCTCGCCGGGCGGGGGAAGTCCGGGGTCCTCGTCGCCGCCGGCGCCGCGCTGCTGATCGGTGCCGCGAACGCGATCGTGACGTTCTTCTCCAACGTCGGCGCCACCATCTGAGGCCCCACCGTGGACTTCTGCGACGTCGCCCCCCTCACCCCGGCATGCCTGCCAGCCGGGGTGGCGGGCACCCTGGCCGGGATGGCCGCCACCAGCATCCTGGACGCGCTGGCGGACTCGTTCGCCCGCGCTGTCGGGACCGTGCTGGACGCCACCTTCACCGCGATCTCCACCGCCACCACCGTGGACCTGACCGCCAGCTACGTGGCCCGCAACGTCCAGGTCCTCACCTCGGTGGCGTTGGTGATCATCGTGGGCCTGTTCGTGGTCCAGGTGACCGCCGCCGCGCTCCGCCGCGAACCCGGCGGTCTCGGCCGGGCGGTCACCGGGGCCGGGGCCGCGGTGCTGGGCACCGCGGCCGCCGTCGCCGTCATCCAGTCCCTCCTCATCGCGGTGGACGGGATCTGTGAGACCATCGCCACCGCGGCCGGCACCTCGATCGAGGACGCTGCCCGCCGGCTGCTGGACGTCACCCTGCTCACCAGCCTCGCCGGCGGCCCCGGCTCCGGGGCCGTGCTCGTGCTGGTGTTCGGGGCACTGTACATCGTCGGCGCGGTCCTCACCCTCGGCACCCTGCTGGTCCGGGAAGCCCTCATCATCGTCGCCGTGGTCATCGCCCCCCTGGCGATCGCGGGCGGCACCGCCCGCATCACCACCGGATGGGTCCGCCGCTGGGCCCAGGTCACCCTCGCCCTCATCCTCTCCAAACTCGCGATCGTGGTGGTGTTCGTCGTGGCCGTTGGGCTGGTGGGTGGGGCCACCGGGGTCGGGGCGCTGCTCTCCGGCCTCATCCTCATCCTGCTGGCCTGCCTCGCCCCCTGGGCGTCCTTCAAGTTCCTCGA
>JALHDK010000518.1 GCA_022838965.1 Actinomycetales bacterium
GTCCTCGTCGTCGAACAAGAGCGGCGCCCAAGCTCTCCGCAGATGCCACTCGACGTAGTAGGACAGCATGCAGAGGAAGACATGCGCCCGCACGCGGTCCGCGAGCCGATGATGGATCGGTCGCACCATGAGGTCCACCGTCTTGAGGCTCCGGAACGCACGCCCGACCCGTGACAGCCCCTTGTACGCCGTCACGACCTTTTCGGAGTCGAGTTGCTCCGCGGGCACGCTCGTCCACACCACGTAGATCCCGTCGAGCGACGCCTCCGCCGCGATCTTCGCCTCGTCTCGGCGGTACGAGAAGCCGTCCTCCGTGATCGTGAGCACGAAGTGCTTCGCCATCTTATGGTGGTCCACCACGCGGCCGCACCGCAGGCCTATCGCGTCTTTGCCGCGCAACGGCTTCCGCTCGCGCCGCGTCGCCTCCACGATCTTGTCGAGCAGCCGTTCCGTCGCCGCGAGGAGCTCCTCCCGTTTGCGCGCGCGCTCCTCGGCCAGGAACGGATTGCGGCACACCACCAGCCGCTCCCCCGGATAGGCCTCCGAGGTGATCTCCACCAAGGCACGCTCGTCGAACAGCGACGGCTGCAGGACGCCCTCCGCGACCAACTCACGCATCGCCGGCGCGCGGAGCGTCGTGAGCCAATCCAGTCCCTCCGGCGCCAGATCCTCGCGCACCCGCGCCTCCGTCAGCATCCCCCGATCACCGACGACCACGACCCGACGCAGCCCGAAACGATCCCGCAGCTTCCGTACCTGCGTCGCCACCATCGTCGGGTCGCCGACGTTGCCCTCGAACACTTCCACCGCGACCGGACAGCCTTCCCGATCGCACAAAAGACCGAACTCGATCTGCAGCGAGCCCGGCTTGCCGTCCCGGCTGTAGCCGCGATGCGCCAGCGGGCACTTCCTCCCCTCGACCCAGGTCGAGGGGAGGAAGTAGAGCACGAGCGAACCGCCGCTGAGATGACGCTTCGCGAGTCCTTGTTCGATCCTCGCTTGCCGCGGCAGCAACCAGTCCATCGCCTCGTAGAGTTCCTCCTCGTCGACCGAGCCAAGACCGAGCAGTTCCCCGAGACT
>JALHDK010000519.1 GCA_022838965.1 Actinomycetales bacterium
ACCTACGGGCGGGCCATTGTGGGCGCTGAGTCCTTCACCGCCAGCGACGTGAACGGCCGATGGCAGAATCACCCGGGCTCCTTGAAGGCGCTGGGCGATCAGGTCTTCTGTGCCGGAGTGAACCGCTATATCTTCCACCGCTACGCTCATCAACCGTGGATGAACGTGGTACCCGGAATGACGATGGGTCCCTGGGGGTTCCACTTTGAGCGTACTAACACGTGGTGGGAGCAGGGGGCGGCGTGGCTCCAGTACATCGCGCGATGCCAGTACCTGCTGCAATCGGGCGAGTACGTGGCCGACTTCCTGGCCATGGCCGAGGAGAACTCGCCGGCATCGATGCCCCTGTTGAACCTGCCACCCGGCTACGAGTACGACGCGTGCTCGCCGGAGGTAGTGATGAAGCGCCTCTCCGTGAAGGACGGCTGGCTCGTCGCCAGCGGAGGCAGCCGGTACCGCGCCCTGATCCTTCCACCTGGTGACCGTATGACGCCTGCCCTGCTGGAGCGCGTCGCCGCTCTCGCCGAGGCTGGCGCCACGGTCGTCGGGCCCACCTACGCCGCCTCCCCCAGCCTCTCCGGCGGGCCTCCGTCCGATGCGCGTGTGGCGGAATTGAGCGGCTCCGTCCGGCAGGGGACAGTCGCCGAACTGCTGCGGGACTGGGCCCTCCCGCCCGACTTCGAGGTAGTGGGAGGGCAGCGCGACGGGGTGAGTTTCATCCATCGCCGCATAGATGGCGCCGAGGTCTACTTCGTCGCCAGCGCCGCGCCGCAGCCTCGCTCCCTGGAGGCCGCGTTTCGCGTGTCGGGCCTCCGGCCGGAGCTCTGGGACCCCGTGACGGGTGCGACGCGGCTCGCCCCCGTCTTCCGCGAGGAGGATGGCCGCACGACCGTGTCGTTGGCCATGGAGCCCGCGGGATCCGTCTTCGTCGTCTTCCGTGAGCCCGTTGGCGAGGCAGACCCGGTGGTGTCCCTCGCTCGGAATGGCGGCGACGCCTTCGCTCCCACGTTGCCGGAGGGGCTCACGCTCGAGGTGCTGGAGGCAAGCTACGGAGTTCTCGACCGCCAGCTGCCGGATA
>JALHDK010000520.1 GCA_022838965.1 Actinomycetales bacterium
ACGCCGTCACATTCATGATGAGTGAAGGCGTTCTGTCCCCGCGCGTCAGCAGGGCCAGTGCTTGCGAAAGAGGACGCTTCTTGTCGCCTTTTGCAAGCGATGACCTCGGCCCAGGACCCGCACGCTGATGTTGTCCTTACGCGGGCTGTCGAGCGAGAGACCCATCAACCAACGGCGTTGGGGAGGGGGCAGCCCGCTTCGTCGCAACCGCCGGTGGCGGTCGGGACCGAGCTACGGTCATCCGCGGTCGACGCCGCCTCGAGCAAGAGCGTCTGCAACTCCGCGCCGAGCAGGAGGTCATCGTGAGCGCCGAAGACCTGGCGGCGAAGCCGTCCCTGCGCGTCGATGAGGACCGTGGTCGGCGTCCCGCGCATCCCGTAGGCCCGCATCGTCTGTGGAATGGCTTCGCCGCCTGGGTCAGGCGCGTCGACCCCGACGGGAAAGCGCACGCGGTACTCGTGGAGGAACGCACGAAGCGACTCCACCTTCATCCCATCATGGTGCTCGAACACGGTATGGAGGCCGACAACGACCAGGGGCGCGCCAGCGAACAGCTCGGCGACCCGCTGCGCCTGCGGGATCCCGCGCGAGACGCAGCCGGGGCAGAGCATCTGGAATGCGTGGAGCAGCACGACACGACCCCGGAGCTGCTCGAGCGTGAGCGGCTCCGGCGTGTTCAGCCACTCCGTCGTTCTCCAAGAGGGAGCGAGGGTGGGCGTCGTCATCAGAAGTCGCCGTCCTTCACGTAGGGGTGGCTCCACAGCGTGACTTGCAGAAGGCACGACTTGACCCACGCCGCGTACATCTTTTCGACGTCCTCGGCCGAGTGCTCCTTCTTCGCGAGGAACGGCCGGAGCGTGAAGGTCACCGGGAAGATGAGCGCGAACAGGTTGCGGAACGGAACGAGGTCGGTCGAGGGGGCGCCGTCGGTCTTGTTCTTCTTCGCCCGGTGGTGCCGGAGCCCGATCTCGTGCTGGTAGTCGAGCCACTTCTGGTCGTACTCGGCGTGAGCGGTGTCGAGGATCCACTGACCGAAGCGCTTGCGCACGGCGCCGAGGTAGTCGCCGAGAGGCTTAC
>JALHDK010000521.1 GCA_022838965.1 Actinomycetales bacterium
TCGGCCCGCCGCCGTTCGGTGATCTCGGTGCAGAGCCCGGCGACGCGCGTCGGGCGGCTCCCCTCCCGCGCGACGACCTTGCCCGCATCGAAGACCCAGATCCACTCGCCGGTGCGTGTCCGCAGGCGGTACTCCGCCTCGAAGCGCGGTACTCGGCCCTCGAGGTGGGCGCTCATCGCCGCCTCGATCTGCCGGCGATCGTCCGGGTGGACCAGCTTCAACCCCGCTTCGAAGCTCTCCTCGATCCCACCGGGCGGCAGCCCGACCATCGCGAACCAGCGCGGGCCGCGGTAGAAACGGCCGGTCGTGATCTCCCAGTCCCAGAGCCCCTGCTGCGTGCCTTCGAGCGCGTGATTCAACCGCTCCTCGCTCGCCCGCAGCGCCGAGAGGGCCTCCCGGAGCGCGGTGACATCGCGCGAGACGCCGGCGATCCGGTGGATCCGGCCCCACTTGTTCCGGACCGGGGTCAGGAGGGTCTGGAACGAACGCTCCTTGCCCTCGATCTGGTAGGGCTCTTCGAACTGGAGCGGCTGGCCGCTCGCCTGGACCCGCTCCAGGTAGCCGAGGAGACGGGCTCCGTCCGGGGCGTCGAGGCAGTGCCGGGCAGGCCGTCCGGCGAAGGATGGATCGAGGAAGCCGCGATCCGCGTTCAGGGGCGGGTTCACGGTTTCGAAGGTCATCAGGCCATCCTCGGCGATGCCGACGACCCAGATCCAGTCGAAGACGTTCGGCACGACGTTCGCGAGCGGGCTACCCGTCTCGCTGGGCTCCGGGCCGGGAACGATCTCGGCCTGCACCCGGGGCGGTGCGGCATGACGCGCCCGCGCCCGGCGGAGTGCCTCGCCGAAGTCGGTGGCGCCGGAGAATGCCTCCTCGAACCCGGCCCGGAGGATCTCGGCCACCTCCTCACCCTGCAGGTGCTTCGCCCGCGCGAGCGCCGGAACCCCGGGGTGCCGGGCGCGGAGAGTACAGGCACGGGCCCAGAGGTCGTGGTCGTTCGTCCCGCTCGCCACGATCACGTCCGCGGGGCCGCAGCGCAGCGCCTCCAACTCGGGCTGTCCCCAGCCGGAGGCATCG
>JALHDK010000522.1 GCA_022838965.1 Actinomycetales bacterium
GGAGCGGATGATGCGTTTCGGGGTCTGCGCGGGACTCGATATGGCGGAGGCGGCCGCCCGCGCGGGTTGGGACTTCATAGAGGTCAGCGTCGGCACATTCATGCCGTCGGAGCCGGACTCGGCGTATGCGGAGGTACGGTCCCGGATCCCCCGTCTGACCATCCCTGTGGAGGCGGCGAACTGTTTCATCCCCGGGAACCTGCGGCTGACCGGACCGGAGGTCAACCCAGACGCTCTCCTGGCGTACGTGGAAGTGGCCTTCCGGCGCATGGCGGAGGCAGGCCTGAAGGTTGTCGTTCTCGGCAGCGGGGGAGCGCGCAACCTACCTGACGGCTGGCCGGAGGGGCGAGGGCTGGAGCAGCTCGCGGACTTCCTCCGCGCCGCGGCAGCCGTAGCCCACGAAGTGGGAATGATGATCGCCGTTGAGCCGCTGCGCAGGACTGAGTCGAACATCATCAACCGCGTCGCCGACGCCGTTGCCCTCTGCGGTAGGGTGGAGCACCCATCGGTCCGGCCCCTAGCTGACCTCTTCCACATGGCAGAGGAGGGCGAACCCTCGGCCTCGGTTGCCGCCGTGGCGTCATCGCTGGCGCACGTGCATGTGGCCGACAGCGGACGAGTTCCTCCGGGACGGGGCGAGATGGACTTCCGCAGCTTCCTCGGCGCTCTCGCCGAGGGCGGCTACCGGGGACGCGTCTCCGTGGAATGCAGCTGGGACGACTTCGAGGCTCAGCAGGACATGGCTCTCGCAACTCTGCGCGAAGCCTGGGCGGCGCTATACATGGGATCCGTGGGAGCTATGGGCGAGGAGGCGCTCATCGAGCGTCTGGCACGGGAACTGGGTGCGGTTCAGCCGCCGGTGGAGGTCGGGGTCGGCGACGACTGCGCGGTCCTTCGCCTCGGTGACCGGACCCTGTTGTTCGCTACCGACACCATGGTCGAGGGCACCCACTTCACCACCGACCCGACGAACCCACTGACCGACCTCGTTGCCGTCGGCTGGCGGCTCGGAGCAAGCAACCTCTCGGACCTCGCGGCGATGGGCGGTCATCCCCTTGCCGCAGTGATCAGTACCG
>JALHDK010000127.1 GCA_022838965.1 Actinomycetales bacterium
CGCTGCGGGACCAGTCGCTGATCGCGGGGATCGGCAACGCCTACTCGGACGAGATCCTGCACGCCGCGCGGCTCAGTCCCTTCGCGCTCACCGGTTCCCTCGGCGCGGACGAGGTGGCGCGCCTGCACGCCGCGATGGGGGAGGTGCTGGCGGACGCGGTGGCCGCGGCGGCCGGGCGGCCCGCCGCCGACCTGAAGGACGCCAAGCGGGCGGGCATGCGGGTGCACGGCCGCACCGGCGAGCCGTGCCCGGTCTGCGGGGACGTCATTCGGGAGGTGTCCTTCGCCGATTCCGCCCTGCAGTACTGCCCGCGGTGCCAGACGGGCGGGAAGGTGCTCGCGGACCGGCGGATGTCGCGCCTGCTGCGCTGAGCGTGGTGTAAGGGTGGACAGCCGAGGTAGAATGGTGCCATGAGCCTCAACATCAAGAACGACCGGGTGCACGCGCTTGCGCGCGAGGCAGCGCGGCGGTCCGGGAAGTCGCAGACCGGTGCCATCGAGGAGGCACTCGAGCGCTACCTTGCGCAGTTGCCCGAAGGGCCGCCGTTGGCGGACATCGAATGGATTCTCCGTGACGTTGACGCCCGTCTCGACGCAGCGGCCAGGAAGACGATCCGCGATGCCCTGGTCGAGCTGCACGACGAGCGCACAGGGCTCCCGGCATGATCGTCGACACCTCGGCGATCATGGCGATCCTCCTGGCCGAGCCAGAGCGGGAGTCGCTGGTGCGGGCGATCGCCGGGTCGGATCGTCCGCGGATGTCGGCGGCGTCCTACGTCGAGTGCGGCCTCGTGGTCGACGCCGTGGGCGATCCCGTGCTCTCCAGCCGGCTCGACCAGCAGCTCCTGGAGGCCCTCGGCGTGGCGATCGAACCCGTGACGGTCGAGCAGGCTCGCCTCGCGCGCGATGCGGGCCGTGCCTACGGACGGGGATCGGGCCACCCGGCCAGGCTGAACTTCGGGGACTGCTTCACGTACGCCCTGGCGCGGAGCACCGGAGAGCCGCTCCTCTTCAAGGGGGAGGACTTCGCGCGCACCGACCTGCGACCCGTCGTGCTCTAGCGGGACGGGCCGGCCAGCTCCGCGAGGATGAGCGGGAACACGTCCCGCGCCGCGTCCTTCCCGAAGAACACGTCGAGGTGCCCGTAGCCGGGGAGCCGGTGGAGCGTGTCGGCGCTGTCGGGGCGGTGGCGCCGGAAGAACTCCCAGGTGAGCTGCTGGCTCTCGGGGAGGAAGCAGAGGTTGTCCTCCCCGGCGAAGAAGGAGAAACGGGCGTCCGTCCGCGGGGCCTCGGCGGTGTAGTCCGCGAGCAGCCCGGGGCGGGTGCTGACGGACACCAGATGGCCGGCGCGGACGCACGCCTCCATCTGGGCGAAGAAGCTCACGGGCACCTCGCCGAACTCGCCACGGATCCAGTCGTGGGTGGCCTCGTCCAGGTTGGCGTGGGACCAGAGCGCCGGGCGGCCGGCGCCGTAGGTGAAGCTCACCATGCGGCACACGGCGTTGTCGCACTCCCGGTGGCCCGCCAGCACCGCCGCGCGGGTGAGCCGCGCGAAGGCACCCTCGGGCCTGTCACCCCAGCCGGGATTCAGGTGCGGCGTCAGGCGGGTGAGGACGGGGGTCAGCGTCCGGATCTTGACCCGCGAGAACCGGGGGATCACGGGGTGGAGGGAGACGGCGTTCGTGATGATGGTGTCCACCTCGGGAACCAGCCCCGCAACGGCGGACATGCAGAACGACGTCGATCCCTGGCAGTGCACGATCGCCTTGAGGGAGGGCGCGCCCGTCGCCTCCAGCACGTAGCGCACCGCGGCCGGGTGGTCGAAGGCGGCGGCGTCGTCGAGGGTCCACGGCACCGGCGGCAGGTCGATGGACGCGCGCCAGTTCAGCAGCCAGACGTCCCAGCCCTCATCGAGCAGTGCGTCCACGAGGGTGCGCGGGAGCGGGGGGCGGAACAGCTCCGCGCGCACCCCGGCACCGTGCACGAGCATCACGGGTCCGCGCCACGGCTCCCGGCGTCCGCGCACGTGCACCAGGGTGAGGGGCAGCCCGTCACCCGCGGAGAACGCGTGCGACTCGGTACGGTGGTCAGCCCGCGTGGTGGGGGCGGTCACGTCAGGCACGGTGGGCCTCCTTCCGCGGGCGGTGGGCGGCGGGCCCGTAGATGTTCCACAGTGCCTCGCCGAAGAACGATCCGAACTGCCCCAGCGCCCGCACGGGGTTCTCTCCCCGGGCCTGGAAGGTGGTGAGCTGCTTCGCGAAGTCCAGCGGCTTGATCCGCAGCACCCCGCTCCCGATGACCTGCGCTTCGGCCCCGTCCGCATGCGCCCGGCCCGGCGGCACGTGGCCCCGCAGCAGCGTGGTGTACAGGGTGGAGGTGTCGGACCAGACGTCGAGCCCGGGGTCGTTGCGGACCGTCTTGAAACCGCGCAGGGTGACCGGGGCGCCGGCGGCGTCGCGGATCCAGAGCAGGTAGCGCATCTCGCGGACGGGCTCACCAGCGTCGTCCCGTGGGGTGACGAACAGGTTGAACCAGCCGCGTTCCACCGGCAGGTCCCCGCCCAGCAGATCGCTGCGCACCCGGCCCGCGGCGGTGCCCTCCCGGTCCGGGTCCGCCAGGAAGGCGTCCATGTCCGGGACGGTGATCGTCAGTTCGAACATGAGGCGATGCCCCAAGGCGCGCGCCTGTCGTGCGCCAGTCACGGGGTCGGACTCTCCCAGCGTCACCCAGCCCTTCATCTGCTCGGTGAAGGCGACGGCGCGTCCGGCCTCGCGAGGCGCGTCCGCCCCGGTCCCCCCGGCCTCCGGGACCGCCCCGGTTCCCACGGCCTCCGGGACCGCCGTCGCGCCGTCGTCGCCGGTCGCGGGCCCCACGCCCAGGAGGGGCGAGTCGTCGGTGACGAGCGGTGGCGTGGCCGCGGGGGGCGTGGCGTCCGACGGCGCCGGCGCCCGGCGGACGCGCGGGCGTCGCGGCTTCTCGAGGAGGTGCTCGGCGGCACGATCGGCCAGCGCGGCGATGGTGAGGGCCGGGTTGGGGCCGACGGGTCCGGGCATCGCGGCGCCGTCGAGCACGTACAGGCCCGGATGCCCGAACGACTCGTTCCAGGAGTCCACCACGCCCTCGGTGGCATGCCGGCCCATCGGCGCGCCACCGAGCGGGTGCACCGTGACCACGCGCTTCGTCCACCACAGGGGGTTGTCGCGGAACGTGGCGTTGAGGGCGTCCGCCATGCGCCGCATCGTCTCCCGCATCGCCGTGAAGTACTCCAGCGACGTGGCGGTGCACCAGCGCACGTCCAGCTCGCCGTCCCGCAGCGAGATGACACCGTCGGGGACGTCGCGGCCCATGCCGAGCAGGGGGAGCGAGCTGCTCCCCAGCCGGCCCTGGCCGACCAGCTTCGCCACCTCGGCGGAGATGGTGGACTCGTTGCGCCGGGCGAGGCGGTAGCGCACGAGGTCGCGCGCAGCGGAGACCCCCCGGCGGACCGACTGGTGCAGCATGGACGTCTCGATGAGCCAGTTCGTGAACTCGGGGAAGCCGGCCTCCTGGATGTAGTACCCGCGGCCGCGATGGCCGTTCCCGTCCAGCGCATCCGGCACCCGGATGGCGCTGGTGATCACCGGGCCGTAGCTGCCGTCGATGAGGCGCGACCGTCCGCTCGCCGTGTCCACCCTCGCACCCATCATGAAGGTGAGCAGATCGCCGTTGCCGGAGAAGCGGGTCCCCAGGGCCGGCCCGAGCGCGGGGAGCGAGACGCGGTTGTGGAGCAGCAGGCTCGCGGTCCCGAAGGTGCCCGCGGCGAGGACGAGGTCGTCACAGTGGACGGTGCGCACGGTGTGGGAGCGTCGCCCGACGTCGTCGGCCTCCGCCGACCACTGTCGGTAGGTGACCGCGTACCCGCCGCCGTCCAGCGGCCGGATGGCTGTCGCCTCGGCGAGCGTGCGGATGTCCGCCCCGTGGTACGCGGCCGCGGAGAGGTAGGTGTGGTCGAGGGTGTTCTTGGACCCCTCGTTGCAGCCGATGTCGCACTCCCCGCAGAGGCGGCAGCTCAGGCGCGGGACGCCGTGGATGTTGCCGTAGACCGGGGTGGGCAGGATCTGTTTGGGCGAGGGCGGGCCGTCCGGATCCGCGCCGAAACTGATCGCCAGGGGAGGCGCGAAGGCCTCGTATCCGAGGCTGGCGGCCGCGTCCCGGAGAGCGACGGACTTCGCGATGGTGGGGTAGGGGTTGGGCCGGGGAGTGAGCATGCGCTCGACGGCGTCGTAGTGCGGCTCCAGGTCCGCGCGGCCGATCGGCCAGTTCTCGTACCCGCCACCGGGAAGGGGCTCGTCGTGGACGAACCAGCGCTCGTCCTTCCGGAGCAGCACGTTGGCGTAGATGAGGGAGCCCCCGCCCAGGCCCGCCGAGACGATGGCCTCGAGCCGGCGGAAGGAGCGGACGTCGAAGAGCCCGTAGAGCCCGTCCTTCGGCTCCCAGAAGTTGTGGCTCATCTCGTAGGGCGTGCGGGCGAAGCTGCCGGGCGGGTAGGCCTGCCCGCGCTCGAGGACCACCGTGGAGCGGCCCGCCTGGGCGAGCCGGTAGGCGGCCACCGAGCCGCCGAAACCTGAGCCCACCACGACGGCGTCCACGTGGTCGGGTGCGTGCCGGGTGTCGCTGGGATGCGCGGGGCGGGTGGCGCTCACGGCGTGCTCCGTCCTCGGGAGGGGGGTGGTGAGGTGAGAGTAGCGAATCACCCGCGCCTGGGACAATCGTCCCAGAGGGGCGGCGGGCGTTCGGGGCCGGCGGCGGCGGGCCGGGGCGGGTGACGACGGCGATCGCCTCAGGGCTGGCCGTCGAACCTCCAGAGGAGCGCGCGGGCGTACCCGCACTCGACGTCCTCGTCCACCACCCGCCGGATTCCCGCACCCGTCCGGAACGTCACGATCCAGGAGGAGCCGTCGTGCTCGAGCGCCACCAGGTCATCGCCGAGCGCCTCCCGCAACTGGTCCTCGCGGGGGAGCCACAGGCAGTCGTCCTGGGCGATGGAGTCCAGCGCCCACTCCGTGGTCCCGTTGAACTTCACCACGCCGTGGCCGAAGTGGTCGTGGACCTCGATCGTCATCTCGGCGACATGGAAGATCGTCTCGTCGATCCCGCGGTGCGGGATCATGAACCGGTCCCCGCTGCGCGGTTCCCAGGGCAGGCCCGCGCGGTGCAGCGCCTCCGCGAGCTCCACTGTGATCACCGCCTCATTATCACCGCACGCTGGCGTGGGACGCGCGCTGGAGCGGGCCCCCGCGGTGGGATGGGCGGTGACGGAACCCGCCGGCTCAGGTGCCACCCTCGGCCGCCACGCGCGCAGCTGCGGCCCGGGCGGCGTCATCGTCGAGATAGCGCCCGCCACGCGGGGTGACCCGTCCGGAGCCGTCCACGGCGTAGACCAGCGGATGGCCGGCCGGGATGTTGAGGTCCTCGATCTCCCGGTCAGTGAGCTGGTCGATCACCGCACACAACGCCCGCAGCGAGTTGCCGTGGGCCACCACGAACACGCAGGCCCCCGCCGCGAGCCGATCCCGCAGCGACTCCTCCCACAGCGGCCGGACCCGCTCGACGACGTCGTACAGCGATTCCCCCACCCCCGGCCGGAGCGGGCCGGCATCGGCCAGGGGCGGCGGGTCCACCCACGAGGCGCGCTGGTCGGGCGACGCCGCGGGCGGGCGGCCGTGCAGCGTGCGGCGCCAGACGAAGAAGTTCTCCTCGCCATGGCGGGCCGCGGCCACCGTCTTCGGTACCCCTGTCAGGCAGCCGTAATCGCGTTCGGAGAGCCGCCACGTCGTCTCGATCGGCACGTCGCCCAGACCCAGGTGGTGGGTAAGCAGCTCCGTGGTCCGCCGCGCGCGGAGCATGGGGGAGCTCACCACCAGGTCCGGCCGCAGGCCCGCGCGCGCGATCAACCCGGCCGCCACCGCCAGCTGTCGCTCGCCGGCCGGGGACAGGCCGACATCCAGCAGACCGGTGAACGTGCTGGTGGCGTTGTAGATGCTCTCGCCGTGGCGCACAGGTCCGCGATCCGGTCGGCGTCCGTGGGGCCGCGGTTGAGGACGGCGAGCCGCGCCCCGGCCTGGACCGCCTGCAGCACGACCCACATCCCGGTGGTGACCGCGAGGGACGTGCCGACGGCGAGGACAACGTCGCACTCGTTGGACATGGCGAGCGCGTGCCGCACCGCGACCTCCGGCAGGGGCTCACCGACGAAGGTGACGTCCGGCTTCAGCATGCCGCCGCACGCCGGGCAGGTGGGGACCCGGAGCGCGCACTGCGCCGCGGCGCGGCGGTCCCTGGCGGCGACGATCTCGATGCGCTCGAGGGTGACCCGCGGGACGTCGAGGCCCGGGTTGTGTTCGCGGATCATCGCCGACATCTCCGCCCGGGTCACGCGCGAGCCGCAGTGGAGGCAGACCACCGTGTCGTACCGGCCGTGCAGCTCGGCCACGTTGCGCGAGCCCGCCAGGCTGTGCAGGCGGTCGACGTTCAGGGTGGCGACGCCGACGACGTCGCCACCCTCCTCGAGCGCGGCGATGGCGCGGTGCGCGGTGGTGGGGTGGACGTCGTCGAGGAGGCGCCAGCTCGCCTCGTTGCGCCACCACACCCACCGGCGCCACACCTCGTGGACCACGAAGTCCTCGTACTCGACGGTCGGCCGCCCCACAGGACCGGAGCCGCGGTAGTCCGGGATGCCGGTGGACACGCCCGCACCGGAGACCACCAACGTGCGTCGCCCCCGCAGCATGGCGGCGAGCCGGGCGGCGTCGTCCGCGTCGGTCATCGGGCCACCTCCGTGACTCAGGCTAATTCAGCGGGCCGGAGGGGGAGGCGGGGATCGTTCGGGCGGGCGCGCGGGGTCCGGCCGTACGCTGGGCTCATGCGCTGCCACGACATCGTCCTCGACGCCTTCACCCGCGTCCACGAACTCCTCCCCGTGGCCCTCGCCGGACTCTCGCGCGAGGACCTCCTCTGGCGTCCGGACCCCGGCGCCAACTCGATCGCCTGGCTCTCCTGGCATCTCGCGCGCGTCGAGGACGACCACCTCGCCCACATCGCCGGCACGGAGCAGGTGTGGACGTCGCAGGGCTGGGCGGACCGCTTCGGGCTGCCCTATCCCGTCGGCTCGGTCGGCTACGGGCAGCGCCCCGACGACGTCGCCGCCTTCGTCCTCGAGGACCCCTCCCTCCTCACCGGCTACGACGCCGCGGTGCACGCCCGGACGGTCGGGATCGTCTCCGCGCTCGCCGACGGGGACTGGGAGCGGATCATCGACCGCCGCTGGGACCCGCCGGTCACCGTGGCGGTGCGGGTGGTGTCGGTGATCAACGACGTCACCCAGCACATGGGCCAGATCGGCTACGTGCGGGGACTGCTGGAGCGGGCCTCGGGGCGGGACTCGGGCTGGAAGGGCCACGCCTGACCGCCTTCGGGCCGGCGCGGGCGCCCCGGTAGCTGCGAGACGGTGATGCCGCCGAGGATCAGCAGGCTGCCCGCGTACCCGCGCGCCGTCATCGTCTCGCCGAGGACCAGCGCGCCGCCCACCGCCCCGAAGACCGTCTCGAGGCTCAGGATGAGCGCCGCGTGCGCCGGCCTGGCCCACTGCTGCGCCACCACCTGGAGGGTGTAGGCCACCCCCACCGAGAGCAGGCCGGCGTAGAGGACGGGGACGACGGCGTCGCCCAGCCCCGCGAACGGCGCCGGCTCCGTGGCGGTGGCGGCGATCGCGCTGAGACCCGCACAGGTACCGAACTGGATGGCGGCGAGGTGGAGGGAGTCCACGTCCAGGTTGGCGCGGTCGATCACGAGGATGTGGATCGCCCAGAAGAACGCCCCGATGAGCACCAGGCCGTCGCCCGCGACCAGCGAGAAGCCTGGCACGAAGGAGAGCAGCCAGAGCCCCGCCACCGCGAGCACCACCCCGGCCCAGGTGCGGGCGTTGGTCCGGTGGCCGAGGACGACGCCGAGGATCGGCACGAGCACGATGTACAGCCCCGTGATGAAGCTGGCCTTGCCCGCGGTGGTCGTCTCGATGCCGAGCTGCTGCAGGGTGGAGGCAATGAACAGGACCAGCCCCGCGGCGCCGCCCCACGCCCCTGTCACCCACCAGGGGTGACGGGGGCGGAACGGCGTCGTCGTGCGCGCGCGGAGGATCGCGATGACCGGCAGCAGCGACAGGCCCCCGAGCGCGAACCGGGCCGCGTTGAAGCTGAAGGCCCCCACATACTGGGCGCCCTCGCGCTGGGCCACGAAGGCGAACCCCCAAATGGCGGCCGTGAGCACGAGGAGGAGGTTGGTCCTGGCGGTGCTCACGACCCGAGCGTAGCTGCCGGTGGCCGCCCGGCCCGCGGAACTCTCGCGGGCCGGGCGGGGCCGTCAGCTCCCGGCGTGGGTGTGCTCCTCCTCGATCGCGCCGGCGGCCTCTGCGCGGGCCTCGCTCGCGTTGAAGCCAGGGTTGGGGCCCTCGGCACCGGCGCGGACGCGCGCCTCGATCGCGGCTCCCACCGTGGGGTCGATGGACTTCCAGTACCAGAACGCCCGCTGCAGCACGGGCTCGATCACGCCGTCGCGCAGGATGGTGGAGACGGTCTCCACCAGCCGGTCGCGCTGGGCCTGGTCCATCACCTCGCGCACGAGCGTGCCGGCCTGGCCGAAGTCGTCGTCCTCGGCGTGGAGGGTGTACGCCTGCCGGACCATCTCTCCGTCCGCCTCCCAGCCGTCGTCCACCCGTCCCTCGACGTCCGAGTACGGCCGGCCCATCGAGTTGGGGGCGTACACCGGGGCGGCGCCGGTGTGGTGGTAGGTCATGTGGCCGTCCGCGTGGTAGACGTTCACCGGCACGATCGGCCGGTTGACCGGCAGCTGGTCGAAGTTCGTGCCGATGCGGGCGCGATGCGCGTCGGCGTAGGCGAACACGCGCCCGAGCAGCATCTTGTCCGGGGAGAACCCGATGCCCGGCACGGTGTTCGATGGCGCGAACGCGGCCTGTTCGATCTCGGCGAAGAAGTTCGTGGGGTTCTCGTTGAGCGTCATGATGCCCACCTCGTGCAGCGGGTAGTCCGCGTGCGGCCACACCTTGGTGAGGTCGAACGGGTTGAAGCGGTACGTCTTCGCCTCCTCGTAGGGCATGACCTGGACCGAGAGGCGCCACTTCGGGAAATCCCCGGCCCGGATGGCGTTGAACAGGTCGCGGCGGTGGAAGTCGGCGTCCGCGCCCGCGATCCGCTCCGCCTCCGCGGCCGTGATGGTCTCCACGCCCTGCAGGCTGTGGAAGTGGTACTTCACCCAGAACCGCTCGCCGGCGGCATTGATCCACATGTAGGTGTGGGAGCTGTACCCGTTCATGTGGCGCCAGGTCTTCGGCAGGCCGCGGTCACCCATGAGGTAGGTGACCTGGTGCGCCGATTCCGGGTTGAGGGTCCAGAAGTCCCACTGCATGGTGTTGTCCCGCAGGCCCGAGTCCGGCAGGCGCTTCTGCGAGCGGATGAAGTGGGGGAACTTCATGGGGTCGCGGACGAAGAAGATCGGGGTGTTGTTCCCGACCATGTCGTAGTTGCCCTCGGTGGTGTAGAACTTCAGCGCGAAGCCGCGCACGTCCCGCCAGGTGTCGGGGGAGCCGAGCTCGCCCGCCACGGTGGAGAACCGGGCCAGCATGCGGGTCTTCACGCCCGGCTGGAAGAGGGCCGCCCTGGTCCACCGGGACACATCCGCCGTCGTCTCGAACTCGCCGAACGCGCCGGCGCCCTTGGCATGCGGGCGCCGCTCGGGGACGTTCTCGCGGTTGAAGTGGGCGAGGGTGTCCACGAGGTGCACGTCGTGCAGCAGGAGGGGGCCGTTCGGCGAGAGGGAGAGGGAGTTCCGGTCGCTGGTGGCGGGCGCGCCGTTGGCCATCTGGGAACCGGAGCGGTCCACGGTGGGTTCGGGCATGGGTGTCTGGGTCATCGTCATCTCCTGGATCCCGGGGCCCACGGCGAGTCTGTGGGTTCCGGGTGCGGGGTGGGTGGAAGCGGGATCTCCACGGTAACCCGCGCACCCCGGTTTGGCAGGCCGAGCCGACTCTCCCGCCCGCGGTCCCCGC
This sequence comes from Actinomycetales bacterium, assembly GCA_022838965.1. The sequence goes on from JALHDK010000127.1 coordinate 10,099, forward strand.
GCTCGATAGGATGGCGGTCTCGCGGTCTCGAGGAGGGCACATGGGGGTGGTCGAGGAGGCCCCGGTGATGCCGGTTGTCACGATGTGGCAGACCTTCTGTTCGAACATGGAGGAGATCGCCCCCCTCGTGGCCGAGCGGCTGGGCGTGCCGGTGTACCAGCAGGCCTTCAGTTCCGAGGAGATCCGCGCCGCGATGGACCAGGGCGGCCCGGACGCGGCCATCTGGTTCCTGGTCGGTGCGGTCGGCCACGCCCCCCGGGCCTTCCACAGTGTCCTGCCCGGGGTGCGGAAGGAACAGCAGCGCTGGGCGGAGCGCATCACCGCCGAGGTCCGGGCCGATGCCGTGGGGGGCGCGGTGCTCATGGGGCGGGTCGCCACGATCATCCTCCGCGATCACCCGGGCGCGTTGCACGTGAAACTCGATGCCCCCCGCGAGATCCGCCTCCAGCGGGCCATGGAACGGTACGGCCTCTCCCGCCGGGACGCGGTCGAATGGCAGGAGTGGGAGGACGAGGTGCGCTCGCAGATCGCGATCGACACCTTCAACTGGAACCCGCTGGACAACGACTACTACGACCTCGTGCTCAACACCTGGCAGCGGGATCCGGACACGTGCGCCGAGATCGTCGTCGCGGCCTCGCGGGTCGTGCTCGCGCGGGCGACTGCCCGTCTCGACGCCCACCCCTGACCCCGTCGGGCCCACTAGGGTGGGTCCATGGCGGAGCACTTCGACCTCTACCCCGGTATTGACGGCGCCGTGATCGCCACGGCCTGGCCCGTCCCGGACCCGCGGTACGTGGTGCTCCTGTGCCACGGCTACGGCGAACACATGGGCCGCTACGGCCACGTCGCCGCCCGGTTCAACGCCGACGGCGCGGCCGTCTACGGTCAGGACCACCGCGGCCATGGCCTCTCGGCGGGCGAACGGGTCCTGATGATCGACGCCGAGAGTCTTGTCGAGGACTTCCACGCGCTGTCCGACCGTGTCCGGCACCGTCACCCCGGTGTGCCGCTGGTCCTCATCGGGCATTCCATGGGCGGGATGCTCGCCGCACGGTACGTGCAGCGTCACGGCGACGAGCTGGCCTGCGCGATCCTCTCGGCACCGGTGCTGAGCGGCGGGATGGTGCGTGCGCTGCTCGCGCTGGACGAACTGCCGACCGACCCGCTGGACGCCACGGCACTCTCGCGGGATCCCGCCGTCGGCCGGGCGTACGAGGCGGACCCGCTGGTCTACCACGGCAGCTGGCGCCGGCGGACGCTCGAGGCCTGGGATCGCATGATCACCACCATCGCCGGCGGCGGCCGCTTCACCATCCCGGTGCTGTGGATGCACGGCACCGCCGACCCGCTCGTCAACTACGAGGAGACGGCGGACATGTGGGAGGAGCTGAAGGGACCGGGCGCTGCGGCGAAGGCGTACGTGGGAGCGCGGCACGAGATCTTCAACGAGACCAACAAGGAGGACGTGCTCAACGACGCCGTGGCCTGGGTCAACGGCATCCTCCGTCAGCGGACCGGGTCGAACCCGTAGGGCAACTCCAGCCGGTGTGCCGCCAGCAGCGCGCGGTCGGCGAGCAGGTCGCGGGTGGGGCCGTCCGCCGCCACCCGACCCCCGTCGAGGATCACCGCCCGCGGACAGAGCTGGAGTGCCCAGGGGAGGTCGTGGGTCACCATCAGGAGGGTGACGTCGAGGCCGGCAAGGATGCCGGCGAGCTCGCGGCGGCCCGCGGGGTCGAGGTTGCTGGTCGGCTCGTCCAGGACCAGCACGTCCGGGTGCATCGCCAGCACGGTCGCCACGGCCACGCGCCGGCGCTCCCCGAGGGACAGGTGGTGCGGCGCCCGGCGGGCGTGTCCGGCCATCCCGACGGCGTCGAGGGCTGCCCCGACGGCCTCGCCCAGCTCCGCTGCGGTGAGCACGCCGTGGCGCACGATCCGCGGGACTCGCGCGGACAGGTCCACGATGGTCGAGGCCACGGGGCCCTGCGTCGGCCCGGCGTCCAGGTAGACCGC
>JALHDK010000523.1 GCA_022838965.1 Actinomycetales bacterium
CCCACACGGGCGGCATCGGGAGCCACAAGGATCGTGCCATCGCTGTCGGTGATCACCGCCGCCCGGTCCCACGCCGAGTCCCACGGCGCCCAGGACTCGCCCAGCGGGTAGCTCGCGACCATCGCGTCGACGCCATCCCAGGTTCCCCGGCTTTCGTAGTAGCCGGCCAGCCGGTCGAGCCAGAGCACGGCCTGGGCAGGCGGGTCTTGCCTCAACGCGACCTCCAGGCTGCGAAACGCAGCACGGCTCGAGAGTTGCAGCCCGATGCCAACAACGAACGTAGTCATCAGGAAAGCCAGCACAAGCTGGCGGAACAGTCCCAGGCGCCGCAGCGGGGCCCAATGCTTGGTCTTCACGAGCTTGTTGTGCATATGAGAACGGCTATACCTCCGCCAGGCGGTATCCCACGCCATACACCGTCAGGATGGTGCGCGGTTCACGGCTATTGGGCTCGATCTTTCGCCGCAGGTTCTTGATGTGCGTGTCGACGGCGCGGTCATAGCCCTCGTACGCGACATCATAGATGGCCGCCACAAGCTGCGCCCGGGTGAATACACGCCCCGGCTCGGCCGCCAGCGTCACCAGCAGATCGAACTCGGTCGGCGTCAGCTCGACAGGGGCGCCGTCCACGGTCACCGTCCGACGGACCCTGTCGATGGCCAGGTTCGCCACCTCGATCACGTCAAGATCCGCCACATGGCCCTCCACCCGGCGCAGCACGGCCTTGACGCGCGCCACGACCTCGCGCGGGCTAAAGGGCTTCGTGATGTAGTCGTCGGCGCCCAACGCCAGCCCCACCAGGCGGTCCGCCAGCTCTACCCGCGCCGTGAGCATCACGACCGGCACCTGCGCAGTCTCACGGTCGCGGCGGATCGCGCGGCAGACGTCCAGGCCGTCCATGCCGCCGGGCAACATCAGGTCGAGCACGACGAGCGCCGGCTTCTCACGGCGGATCAGAGCCAGTGCCAGCGGTCCGTTGCCGGCGACGATGACGGCATAGCCCGCCTCCTGCAGGTAGTCCCGCACGAGCTCGACGATGTGCGGTTCGTCCTCAACAACGAGAATGGTCGACTT
>JALHDK010000524.1 GCA_022838965.1 Actinomycetales bacterium
TTCATCGGCGCCGCGGGCCTGCTCCAGATAAGCGTGGAAGGCCGCCGCAAGCCCGTACAGCTTCATGGCGGTCAGTTTGTCGTGGGTTTCTGGACGTGCCTCGATATGCCCGGACATGGAAGCATGTCCTGCAGCGGTCGCCGGCCCGCCCGCTGCCGGCGCTGGTGTTCGAGCGGACCCCGGGCGAGGCGGCGCGGCCGCTGCCGTCGCGCTGGCGGCGCCGTGAGCCCGAACGGACCGCCTTGCACGCGGTCGTGCGCGGCCACCTGTCGGATCTGCTGGACGACGCCCGCAGGCGCAGCGATTCGGGCACGGGCTACCCAGCGTTCGTGGGACACGAGTTCCACCGCTACCTGGATTGCGGCGTGCTGGCCCACGGTTTCGCCCGCCTGCGATGCCCGGACTGCGGGTTCGAGCGGCTGGTGGCGTTCTCGTGCAAGGGGCGACTGTGCCCATCCTGCTGGGCGCGCCGGGCGGCGGACACGGCTGCGGACCTGGTGGATCGGGTGCTGCCCGAGGCACGCTACCGCCAGTGGGTGCTGACGTTCCCCTGGCAGATGCGCTACCTGCTGGCCACCGACCGGGCCTTCCAGGGCCTGGTGCTGCGGACCTTTCTGCGGACCGTGGCGGCCTGGATGCGGCTGCGTGCCCGGCGGCTGGGACTGCACGACGGCCAGGTCGGCGCCGTGACCTTCGTGCAGCGCTTCGGCGGCATCCTCAACCTCAATCCCCACTTCCACACGCTGATGCCCGACGGGGTGTTCCTGGAGGACGCCGACGCCCCGGGCGGGCCGCTGGCCTTCGTGACCCTGCCGCCGCCCACCGATGCCGACATCGCGGCCCTGGGCCTGCGGCTGGCGACTCGCATCGGCGACCTGGCCCGGCAACGATTCCGCCAGACCCAGGACAACCCGCCCTGGCAGGACCCCGACGACCTGCCGCTGCGCATCACCGTCGCCGAGGCCGTCCGGCCTCCGGGTCCAAGGCCGCCCCGATCCCTTCCCTGGGAGGCCGCCCCGCCACCCGACGACCAGGGGGCCGGGAAGACCCCCGCCAAGGCCTTGTGCACCCGGG
>JALHDK010000525.1 GCA_022838965.1 Actinomycetales bacterium
TGCCGCCGCTGTTGCGCGCCTCGGCGGTCTTGCCGCTGCGGGTGGTGACCGTCGCCGGGCCGCTGAAGGTGTAGCTCGAGGGCAGGCTCCAGTCCGGTCCGCTGGTCTGGACGATGCTCCAGTCCTGCGCGTACTGGCTGCTGCGCGAGGCGCTGAAGTTGCCGGTCGAGGTGACCGGGTTGAAGGTCTGCACCTGGCCCTTGCGGGTGGAGTCGTACTGGCTGTCGGAGGTGGAGTAGAACAGGTTGCCGGCCAGGCGGAACTTCTCGGTGCTCCACTCGAAGCTCGGGATCAGGTTGCGGCTGTGGCCGAACTTGTAGTTGTAGGTGCTGGCCGTGCTCAGGGTGGTGGCGGTGGCGGTGGAGCGGGTGGTGAAATCCAGCGCGGGGTCGCCCTGGACGCCGCGCGAGCGCGCATTGGTGGTGAACGTGGGCGCGGGCTGCGCCGCTTCGATGTCGCCGCGGCTGGCCGAGGCCATCAGCGACAGGATCAGCTGGTCGGTGGCCTTGAAATCCACGCCGAGCGAGGCGGCCCGGCGGTTGCCGTGCCCCTCGCCCGGATACCAGACGAGGCGCACCGGCGCCTGGGCGAGCCGGCGCAGGTACCGGTAGAGCATCAGCGACTGGCTCGGGTGGACCCGCGGATCGCGGTCGCCGTGGGCGATGAGCAGCGGGGTCCGGGAGCGGGCGACATGGAAGAGCGGGCTGCGCTCCCGCGCGAGATCGAACCGCTCGTGCGCCGCGTCGAGGAAGTGCACCTGCTCGTCCTCGACCGGGATGTCGGTCGTGCCCGCCTTCGAGGCGATCTCGCTGATCCCGACGAACATCACCCCGGCCGCGAAGCGGTCGCTGTAGCGGGTCGCCGCCCAGGCGGTGGCGTAGCCGCCGTAGGAGCCGCCGGTGATCCCCACCCGCTCCGGATCGGCGAGGCCGGTGGCGATCAGGTGATCGACGGCGTCGACGACGTCGTCGAACTCGGCCCCCGCCGGATCCCCCTGGCCGGGCTTCGAGAAGGCGAGGCCCCGCCCGGTCGAGCCGCGATAGTTCGGGTAGAAGACCGCCATCCCGCGGGC
>JALHDK010000526.1 GCA_022838965.1 Actinomycetales bacterium
CGTAGACGAAGCTCCCACCCGAGTACAGGTCCTGACCCACGAACACCCCATCGGCACCGAGACCACCCTCGGCGACGAACGGATACGCCCCCGCCAACGTCGCCGACGTGTCCTGATGCCGCGTCAGATGGAACCTGCCCGGCGTCCGCAACCGCGCGGCACCCGCTTCGCCCGCCTTCGGCAGGTAGATCGTGGCACGCCGCTCGGCCCGCTCTTGCTCGGCCTTTGCCTTCGCGGCCGTGAGCGCGGCCTGGCGCTGCTCGGCATGCAAGCGGGCTTCTGCGCGGCGGCGCTGCTTGCGGAGCTTCCGCCGTTCCTTCGACGGCGCCACCAGAACGGCGGTGTGCAGCCGCTCCTGATCCTGGGTCACAGCCCCAGCCCCCGCGCCTGCTTCACCGCAGCGATCTTCGCGGGCTCGAACCACGACCCATCCGACTTCGACGGAACAACCGCCCGCTTCGGAGCACCCGGCGATGAGTGCGACACCCGCAGCTCCGGGCCGTTCCGCGTCGGGGACGGCCCGGTCTGTGCCGCTTCCTGAGCCTCGGTGTCGGGTTCGGTGTATCGGCGCAGCAGCGAGATATAGCCGATGTGAGGGTTCACCAGCAGCGCGTAGTCTCCGGAGATTACGACCTGGTCGTCGGTGCCTTGGCCTGGCTCGTTGTACACGTACCCGTTCTCCAGCGCGGCCCGCGTGGTCTCGTCGCCGTAGTCCCACTGTGCGAGGTAGTCCACCGCATCGACGTGTCCCAGTTCGCTGAGGATGCGCAACGGCCTGTCGGCCTCATCACCCTGGAGGAACACCACGTTGACCCACCTCGACGGCGCGGCCTCCTCGACGACGGGGTCCGGGTGCCATGCGATCCTGCCGGCCGCGATGAAACCCTCAGCGAGCCGGTCGTAGGCCCGGTCGACGAGGTTCGACGCCTGGCGCAACTCCTCCGCAGTAGCCAACGCATCCCGCACCCCGGCCTCATGGTTCCCGTCGTCGTTGAACGCATGCGCGGCCTTGCGCTCGTGAACATCCGCGATCTGATCGAGCACCTGCCGCAGCGACCTCATCCCCGACGAC
>JALHDK010000527.1 GCA_022838965.1 Actinomycetales bacterium
TCGCGCTCTCGAAGTCGTGGGCGTAGACCGTGCCGCTGAGCGCCGTGCCGTTGACGTAACCCGACAGCTCCGCGTCGTTGGCGTCCACGTTGCCGCCGTTGCACGGACCGTCCCCCGCGGCGCCGCCATCCTCGGCGCGAACGAGGTAGTAGAGGTCGGTGTCGAGCGGCATCGTGGTGTCGTCCCAGGCGGTGCCGCTCAGGCAGGCGGCGATCCGGTTCGCCGGCCCGGGGGTGAAGCCGGGGGTCGGGGAGCGGTAGACCGCGTAGGTCACCGGGCCCTCGCACTGCGCCGTCGCCGGGTTCCAGGCGAGGCGCAGGCCGCAGCCCTGGCCGCCGCCGAGGTCGCTCACCGAGGCGAGGCCGGCGAAGAGCGGCGGCAGGAGGCAGTCGCCCGTCGCGGTGGCCGACGCCACGTTCGAATCGGCCGACTCGCAGGCGGAGCCGTTGCTGCCGTAGCTCCGGACGACGTAGTAGTAGGTCGTGCCCCCGGAGACCTGGGTGTCGGTGTAGGCGGTCGCCGGCACCGGTACGGTGGCGAGCGGCGCATACGGCCCGCCGGCGCTCACGCTCCGGTAGAGGCGGTACTCGGTGGCGCCCGTGACCCCGCTCCAGGAGAGATCGATCCGGTTGGCGGCGGTCGCGCTGGCCACGAGCCCGGTGGGAACCGGGGGCGGCGTGCACCGCCGCAGGTCGCCCGAGACGACGAGCGCGAAATCCTGCCCGGTGAGGGTCGGCGGGTTCTCCGCGACGTTCGCAGCTCGCACCTCGATCGTCCAGTCGCCCGTCGCGGGCGTCTGCACGAAGACGTTCTCCACGTTGTTGGCGCTGTCCCTGGCCGTGCCGGGGTCGGGAGTGGACCAGGCGCCGGTGAACCGGTTGCCCCGGTAGGTCACCCCCGCGGGGGAGGTGACGATCAGATCGAGGTCGTTGCGCAACGGCGAGCTGCTCCCCGCTGTCGCCGGCGGGTCGGTCCAGACGAGGGTGATCTTGAGGCGGGTCGAGCTGTCGGCGACCGGCTGCGTCAGCGTGTAGGAGCGGCCGGTGGTCAGCAGACGGGAGGACGACTGGTC
>JALHDK010000528.1 GCA_022838965.1 Actinomycetales bacterium
ATGGCGTACGTGCTCAGCGGCGAGGATGACGCGCTCGGGGGAGGCATCTACTGGCGCGAGAGCGACAAGGCGTCCAAGAACACGTGCTCCAACTCGCCCTCCGCAGTCGCCGCCTATACGCTCTACGAGCGAACCGGCAATGCCGAGTACCTGGCGGCGGGGGACCGTCTGCTCGGCTGGGTGCTGGACAGGCTCCAGGACCCTGAGGACCTTCTCATGTGGGACAACATGCGGCTCGATGGGTCCGTGGAACACACCAAATGGTCTTACAACACCGCCCTGACCATTCGTGCCCTGCTGATGGCCGCCGAGGCGGGATCGCGGCTCGGAACGACACGGGAACTCCGCGGTCTGGCACGGCGGATGACCGACGCCGCCGTCGAGCGCTGGGTGAACAGGGACACAGGCGGCATACGCGACGGAAGCGCCTTCGCTCACCTTTTGGTTGAAGCACTGCTGATCGCGGGCGACTCCCTAGGGGCCAGTCGCTACCGGGAGGTGGCCCACCGGGCCCTGGTTCGACTCCACGACGAGGCGCGCGATTCCCACGGCCGGTATCCAAACTCCTGGGAGGCCGTGACGACGGAGGCGCTAGCGGAGTGGACGCTAATGGACCAAGCGGCCGCGGCGAGGGCGTTACTGATCGCCCAGCCTATCGCGCCGATCCGGTGACCTCCGAGCGAGTGCCCTGTTACAGCCCGCGGGCGTATCTCACCGCGGACTCGAAAATGGGTAGGCCACACGGGGTGCGCGGCCTGCGAGTCCAGTCGGGGGCCTGCAGGGGGTCGATCGCGTTCTCCGGATGGGGCATCATGCCGAACACGTTGCCTCTCTCGTTGCAGATGCCGGCGATGTCCGCGATGGACCCGTTCGGGTTGTAGGGGAACTCGCCGCCCGCCGGTGAGCCGTCGGGCTTCACGTAGCGGAAGACTATCTGACCGGCCGCTTCCAGTCGCTTCAGATCCTCCTCAGCCGTATCGGGCGCGAAGGCGAACTTCCCCTCGCCGTGGGCGATGGGCACGAGAAGGTTGTCCTCTGGGACCTCGCTGACCCAGATGCAGGGGGTGC
>JALHDK010000529.1 GCA_022838965.1 Actinomycetales bacterium
ATCGTCTTTACCGCCCTCACGCTCCTCTACCTCGTGGTGCTCCTGGGCCCCGCGGCCAGCAAGAAGGAGCTCTCCCGGCGCGCCAACTGGGTGATCCAAGTACCCTTCCTGCTCCTCTACGCGGCGGGCCTCATCGTGCTCGCCCAGGCCGGTCACGAGGGGGCGCGTGCGGTGCATGAGTTCGGCGCGCTGGCCGTGCTCTAGGGGGAGGGTCATGGCCTGGGCCTTCGCCGCGATGGTCCTGGCGGTTGGCGGTGAGGTCGATGCCGCCCAGGCCCGGGTCGCCGTCTACTCCGGCCACGGCGCGATGCTCGTGAATGGAGACCTCCTGCCCAACCTCCTGCTCGATGGGGACATCGCCGCCGAGACGCTGTCGGCGTCCGACATTCGGGCCGGGCGGCTTCAGGGCTTCGATGTCGTGATCTTCGCCGCCGGCTTCTCCTCGGACCAGTCGGCCGCCCTGGGACAGGATGGGCGCGATGCCGTGAGGCGGTTCGTCGCTGCCGGCGGCGGGTATGTGGGCATTTGCGCCGGCGCCTACCTGGCGTTGGCGGGTCGGGACACCCCTCGCACGGACCGACTCGAGCTGATGGCGGCGGCGAGCGTCGATCCGTGGAGGCGGGGCGAGGGCGAGGTCGGGATCATCCCCGTGGGGGGCAGCGGCCCGCCGTGCACGCTCGACTACGAGAACGGGCCGCTCGTGCAGCTCGTCCGTCGGCGCGACCTGCCGGCCCCGGTGGTCCTGGCGCTCTACGGTGAGCCCGAGGGAGCCCTCGCGCGCTCGAGGCTGGCCGGGACGCCCGCCGTCCTCGCCGCGCGGTACGGGATAGGCCGGGTGCTGCTCTTCAGCCCCCATCCCGATCGCCGCATGTGCCGCAGCTGGATGCTGCGCCAGGGCGTTCGATGGGCCTCGGGGCGAGGCGTGAAGTCGACGGAGGCGCCAGCATGGGCGACCATCCTCCCTCCCGAACGGCTGACCCTCCCCGTGGCGAGCCTCCCCAGGCCGATGATCGACCTGCTCCGCTCCACGCGCTGGTACGCGCAGCTGCGGGCGCTCCGCGAGTCT
>JALHDK010000530.1 GCA_022838965.1 Actinomycetales bacterium
GTCCTCGAGCCTCAGGAAGGCGTTCGACTCCTCCGTCCGGTCCGGCGCGTCCCACATGAGCTCCGCCGGCTCCCACGCCTCGCTCCCCAAGCGCAATCGGCTCGCGACCACGCTCGTCTCCCGGCCGGCCTCCTCCACGCACGAATACCATGCGGCGAGCAGATCGCCGTTCGGGCACTCGACCACCGCCGGCACGTGGTTGTGCTGCGACCACAGCGGCCCCATGCTCCCCGAGGGGATGCGCACGGTCGGCAGGGGCGGCGCGAACCAAGGTTCCGCGGGCGTGGGCTCGGCGGGGCGTGGCGCCGCTGACACATCCCGCTGATGGAGCGGCAGGGGCTGGGCCGGCGCGGCATCGAGTTCTGGCAGTTCCCCCATGACGACTCGGAAGCCGATGTACCAGCTCCGCTCGCCTGGAAGGGCGCCCTGACGGTTGGCCGATCGGAGGTAATAGGCCTCCGTGGAGTGGCTCCCGCCTCGCGTCACCCGGAACTCGCCCTCCGCCGGCCCCACGGGGTTCACCCGATCGCCCACCGGGTACGGGCCATACCAGTCCAGGCACCACTCCTCCACGTTTCCGTGGGTGTCGTAGAGGCCCCACGGGTTGGGAGGGCTCTGCGCCACGCGGAGGCTCACGACGTCCTCGGCGGAACTCCGCTCCGGGTCCGGGTACCAACTGCGCCGCTGGTTCTTGCCATAGGCCTCCGGCCACGCGTCACCGGTCCAGAAGGCCGTCGTCGTCCCCGCCCGGCAGGCATACTCCCACTCCGCCTCGGTCGGCAGCCGGTAGGGCCTGCCCTCGCGCTCTGAGAGCCACTCGCAGAACCCTACTGCATCGTCCCAGGAGACGAACACGGCGGCCTCGTCATCCTCCCGCGAGAACCCCTGCTTGCCCCGCAGGACCCGATGGGCTGGGTCATAGGCCTCGTACTGCGCGTTCGTGACCTCGGTCTCGCCGAGGTAGTACGCCGGCAGGTTCGGGTCGAAGGAGGGGCGCTCGTTGTCATACGGCCCATCGCTGCTGCCCATCACCGAATGGCCGCCACCCACCAGCAGCAGGCG
>JALHDK010000531.1 GCA_022838965.1 Actinomycetales bacterium
ACCAGTCCCTGTGGGGGGATGCGCGGGCGGTCCTCGAGAACGGCGCGACGGTCATGCTGGGCGATCTGCCCGCCCGTTGGAGCGGGCGGGTTCACACCACCGAGCCTCCGTTTTCCTTTCTCTGCGACGGCCGGCCTTCGTCGGAGTTTTTGAAGACGTGCTCCGTGGTGCGGGGTTCGGACGAGGTGGTCGCACAGCGAAACGAGTACACCTTTACCCTTGTGTACACCGATCCGGCGACGAACCTCACCGTGCGCTCCGAGGCGATCGTCTACCCCGGCTTCCCCACGGTGGAGTGGACGCTCACCTTCTCCAACGACGGCGCTTCGGACAGTCCGCTCATCTCCGACATCCGGTCGCTGGACTTCCGGATCGAGCGGGCGACGCAGGAGGGCGGATTCACCCTGCATCACCACACCGGCAGCATCTGCGCGCCGAACGATTACCAGCCCCACGCGACGCGGCTCGCGCCGGGGGCGGTGAAACGGATCGCGACCTCCGGGGGCCGGCCGACGAACAGCGACCTTCCCTTCTTCAACGTGGAGGCGGATGGCGAGGGCTTGATCGCCGCCATCGGCTGGCCGGGCCAGTGGGCGGCGGAGTTCGCGTGCGACGAGGGGCGGGGGCTCCGCGTGAGCGGAGGACAGGAGCTGACGCGGTTCAGGCTCCGACCCGGCGAGAAGGTGCGGGCGCCCCTGAGCGTGGTCCAGTTTTGGAAGGGCGACCGCGTCCGCTCGCAGAACGTGTGGCGGAAATGGATGCTCGAGCACAACACGCCGCGCCCCGGCGGGAAGCCCATGCCGCCCATCCTCATCATGTGCACCAGCGACTTCTACCCGGGCATGATGAGCAACGCCGCCGACGAGATGCGATACGCCGACGCGTACGCCGGCGCGGGCGTCAAGCTCGACTACTGGTGGATCGACGCGGGCTGGTATCCCTGCGACGGGACCGGCTGGCCGAAGGTCGGCACGTGGGAGCCCGATCCGGTCAGGTACCCGCGGGGAATCCGCGAGGTCGCCGACCACGTTCACGCCAAGGGCATGAAGCTCGTCGTCTGG
>JALHDK010000532.1 GCA_022838965.1 Actinomycetales bacterium
TTCGTGCCGTGTTCACACTCAACCTGCACAGAATCAGCGAGAAGAGCCGTGCCTAGTCCTCGCCAACCCTGGGCGTGCTCAGCAGTCAGAACGGAGCACGACTTGCCTTTGGGCCTCCGTCTTGACTGTTCACTATCTAGTTCTTATCTTTTCGCGCCGCATTACGGACAAGCGCCCCGCGGGGGCCAGGAAGTTCACGCGGCTAGGCTGAATACCTCGATGGCTCCGCCCGAGAGTGCGGGCGGGAGTCTCTCGATAGACGAGAGGTGTCCAACCATGCGGTCTATGGCGATGACCGTCGCGCTGCTGATCATCTCCGCCCTCCCCGCGGGCGCTCAGAACCTGTTCGCAGACCCAAGCTTCGAGGCGACGGGGGTGGCGGGACAGGCCCGAAGCGGGGAGAAGGCCGGCCATCTGGCGCTCGCGCAGCCGGCCCACTGGGTTGCCTTACCGGGCGCCCTGGCCGTGGAGCCCTACGCCACCTACCAAGCGACGGTCTGGGTCAAGGGCAGAGTCGATGGGGGCGCCGCCCTGGCGCTCTACGCTTACGAGTGGGACTCCTACGTCTGGGCTTTCACCGCCCCCGCCACCCTCACCAACAGCGATGAGTGGGTGCAGGTCACAACGACCCTCCGCTGCCCCTACCCCCAGATCGAGTTCCACCCCCTCGCGTTCATGGATGTCGACGCGGCGGAGTTCTGGATCGATGACCTCACGGTGGAACGGATCGCCTCGCCGGCGGAGACCATCGCCGCGCTGGAGGCTCAGGAGACCCTCTCGGACGACGACGCCCGCCTCCTGGGGCGGTACTACGTCGACGAGGGCCGCATGGAGGACGCTTGGCAGCTCCTGGAGTCCCCTCTGCCCCACACCATCGTCTCGGACCTGGCGTGCGTCATGGCCAAGGCCACGCACGACCCCACGGTCCGGGCGAGCCTCCTCGCGACGATGATCCGCACGGGCGCCGCCGGCTACAACGCGGGCCTGGAGCGGATCTCGGAGGTGTCCCGGCCCCTCTCGGCCGATGACATCGGCAGGGCTCTTGCCGCAGAGATCAGGACGGCCGCGACGAGTATCTGAAAGCGCTAGCCGCCGCCGTAGAGACCCGTGCGGCGACCACGACAGAGGGCTCGGGACTGGCCGCGGCCCTCGGTACCATGGGAGAGGAGATCGCCATGATGCGCCAAGGCCTGGCCGCCCTGGTCGAGGACCTCGGCCGGTGCACGGTGACGGTCGATGGTCACGCGGTGACGCCGGAGACCTACTCCATCGTCGTCCCGCGCGACGCGACGCCCTCGGAACTCCACGCGGCGAGGGAGCTTCAAGTCCACCTCGAGCGGATCACCGGCCACGTGCTCCCCATCACGCCTCTCCGGGACGCGCTGACGAAGCGGCGCTTCATGATCGGCTCGAGGGAGCTGGATGCGGCCCTCGGGGCCGAGTGGTCGACGCGGCTGGGCGACGAGGGGCTCCGCATCAGCTCGGCCGACGGGCACGTGCTCTTCGAT
>JALHDK010000128.1 GCA_022838965.1 Actinomycetales bacterium
CGGCCTGCTCGCCGGCCTGCTGGTGTCGGTCCTCGTCACCGTCATCGTGGGTGTCCTGCGGCGGCGCCACCCGGCCCTCACGCACACCTCGCGGCGCCTCAAGCTGCCCCAGCGGGTGTTCTTCGCGCTGCTGGGGACCGGGATGGGCGTGGCGGTGGGGTCCTCGGCACAGATGCTGGGCGCCGAGCCGTCCTGGCGGCCCGCTTTCATGCACGTCTTTCTGATCGTGCTGATCATCGCAGCGGGCTACCTGCTCTCCGCCGCCCTGTTCGCGATGGAGGACACCGTCCTCGAGAAGTTCAAGGGCGTCGAGGAGAGCGGGTACGCCCGCCGGGCGCGGACCCAGATGCAGGTGATCCGCCGGGTGGGTGTCGCCGTGGTGTGGCTGGGCGTCATCGCGGGGGTGCTGCTCACCTTCGAGTCCTTCCGCGCGATCGGCGCCTCCCTGTTCGCCTCCGCCGGCGTCCTGTCGATCGTCGCCGGTCTCGCGGCGCAGAGCTCCCTCAGCAACGTCTTCGCCGGCCTCCAGATCGCCTTCACGGACTCGCTGCGGGTGGGGGACGCCGTCGTCGTCAACGGCGAGTTCGGCAACGTCGAGGAGGTCACCCTCACGTACGTGGTGCTGCGGCTCTGGGACGACCGCCGCATGGTCCTGCCCTCGACGCACTTCACCACGCAGCCCTTCGAGAACTGGACGCGGCGCGAGCCGCAGATGCTCGGGACCGTCGAGTTCGACCTGGACTTCCTGGCCCCGGTGCCGGCGCTGCGGGTGGAGCTGCAGCGCATCGTCGAGTCCAGCGACTTGTGGGACGGCCGGACGGCGGGCCTGCAGGTCACGGAGGCCACGGGTGGCTACCTGCGCGTCCGCGCCGTCCTCTCGGGCCGGAACTCCGGCCAGCTCTTCGATCTCCGCTGCCTGGTCCGGGAGGGCCTCATCGACTGGCTCATCGCCAACGCCCCCTACGCGCTGCCCCGCCAGCGCCTGGAGCCCGAGGTCACCACCGCACCCCCGGAGGAGGAGCGTCGCGCCTTCATCGCGGAGGTCCAGCGCCGGTGGGAGGAGGAGCGGCCGCAGGAGGCACAGGCCGCGGCCGAGGAAACCCTCATCGGCCCGCCGGTCGAGGAGTCGGACACCCGGCGCCTCGAACGGGAGGCGGAGGCGCGTCGCGCCCGTCGCGAGGCCGAGAAGGCCGACCGGCGCGCGGCGAAGGAGCACCCGGCCAGGCTCGCCGTCCAGGGACCGAAGCCGCTGCCGTCCAGCGACACCACCCGCGTGCTCACCGACGGTGAGGTTGAGACCCTCGAGGCCGACGACGCCACCTCCCGGGTGGCTCCCGCGGGGGCCGCGGAGCCGGGCGGGGGTCCCGGTCCCGCTGAAGCGCTTCCACGCACCTCGATCCTGCGCCGCGCCGCCGAGTCCCGCCTGTTCTCCGGATCGCCCGAGGCGGAGGAGCGCGCCCGGCGCCTCGCCGGACCGCCTCCCGCGGAGATGGCGGAACGGGCGGACACCGCCCGCCGTCGCGCGGGCCAGCCCCCGGCTCCGCCCGAGGGGGACGGCGGGGACCCGATCGGCACCACCGGCAGACAGCACTGACCGCAGCAGACCAGGAGGACCCATGACAGATCGCAGGGTGACGAGGAGCGATGCCGAATGGCGGGCGCTGCTGGCACCGTTTGAGTACCACGTCCTGCGGGAGGCCGGCACGGAGCGGCCCTGGACCGGCGCCCTCCTGGGGGAGAAGCGCACCGGGGTCTACCGCTGCCGCGGCTGCGGCGCCGAACTGTTCCGGTCGGAGACCAAGTTCGACTCCCACTGTGGATGGCCCAGCTTCTACGCTCCCGCCGACTCCGCGGCCGTCGAGCTGCGCGAGGACCGCTCCCTCGGCATGCGCCGCGTCGAGGTGCTGTGCGCCGCGTGCGGTTCGCACCTGGGACACGTGTTCCCCGACGCCCCCCAGACGCCCACCGGCGACCGCTACTGCATGAACTCCGTCTCCCTCACCTTCGAGGAGACCTCCGGGCAGGGTGACACCGCGGCCGGGGCGCAGTGATGCGCGTCGCGACCTTCAACATGGAGCACGGGGCGGGCGCCCACGGGACGGAGCGCTTCGGCGCGATCCCGGACGCCTCGTCGCTGTTCGACCTCGCGGTCGAACTCCGCGCGCTCGACCTCGACGTGCTCTGCCTGCAGGAGGTCGATCAGGGCCAGCAACGTTCCGGGGGACTGAACCAGGCCGAGATCCTCGCCCGTGGTGGGTGGGCTGCGGTTCCAGCCGCTCCGTTCCGACGCCGGCGGCCGGATGGCCTTCGGGCTGGCGACGCTGTCCCGGCTGCCCGTCGCCTCGTGGCACGTGAACACGATGGGCGGCCGGGTTCCCCGGCTGACGCTGCGGAAGGACCGCAGCGGCTGGCGCCCCAGGGACCGGTTCGCCGTCGTCGACACCACCCGCACGGTGCTGGCAGCCCAGGTGGTGGTGCCGGGGGCGCCCGGCGACCGCGTCGTCGTCTGCAACGCGCACCTCGTGGCGGATGAGGGAGTGGCACGCCACCAGCTGCGCGAGGTGCTCGCCTCCCTGGAGACCCTCCCGGCGCCGCGGGTGCTGGCCGCCGACCTCAACCTCGAGATCACGCACGAGGGTGTGGTTCCGGGGATGCGGCAGCTCGTGGTCGGGGACACGTTCACCAACGCGCGGCCGCGCAAGCAGATCGACCACATCCTCGCCACCCCGGACGTCCGGATGCGGGCGGGCGGCGTGGAATCCCTCAGCTTCTCCGACCATCGGCTCGTGTGGGCGGACCTGACCTTCGAGTGACCCTGCGACTCCCGGCCGGCGGGGCGGGCGCATGAGCCGCGAGCCGGGAGTCAGCCGGTCGCGCTACGCGGGCGCGATCGGCCTGTTCATCCTCGGGGCCACCACCCAGTACCTCGGCGCGGCGATCGCCGTCGGCCTGTTCGCCCATCTGTCCGCACTGGCAGTGGCCTGGTGGCGGATCGCGCTCGCCGCCCTCGTGCTCCTGGCGTGGCGGCGGCCTTGGCGCCGCAGCCGGGAGTGGTGGTGGCAGGCCGCCGGCTTCGGCCTGGTGCTCGCCGCCATGAACGTCAGCTTCTACGTCGCGATCGAGCACCTGCCGCTCGGGACCGCGGTGTCCATCGAGTTCCTCGGGCCCGTGGCCGTCGCGGCGCTGGCGGGCCACGGCTGGTGGCACCGGGTCGCCATCGTGCTCGCGGCCGCCGGGGTCGCCACCATCAGCGGACTCGGGCTGGACTGGGGGCGGGCGGGGACCGGCGTCGGCCTGGTCTTCGCCGCTCTCGCCGGGGCACTGTGGGGCCTGTACGTGGTCCTGGGCAGGCGGCTGGCGATCCGCGTCAACGGCCTGGACGCCCTCGCGGTCGGGATGGGGGCGGGCGCCGTCGTGTTCGCGCCACTCGCGACGACGACGATCGCGAGCCGCGACCTGCTCGCGGGCCTGCTCGCAGTGGCGCTGCTCTCCTCGGTGATCCCGTACGTGTTCGACCAGATCAACTTCGGCGTGCTGCCAGCCGCCACGTTCGCGATCCTGCTGGCCCTGTTGCCGGCGACGGCGCTGGTGGTGGGGCTGGTGACGCTGGGACAGGTGCCCTCTGCGGGAGAACTGGGCGGTCTGGTGCTCGTCTCCCTGGCCGTGGCCCTGGCCAACCTGCCCTCTCAAAGATGACTAATTCCGCAACATGTGGTTTCCTATTGAACGAAGCGCGGCGCCCACCGGCGCCAGACTCACCTCAGAAGGGAGGCCCACACGATGGGCGAACTGATTGGAATCATTGTCGCGGGAGCGATCGTCGGTGCGCTGGCACGGCTGTTCATGAAGGGCGACCAGCCGATGGGCGTCCTCATCACGATCGTCCTGGGCGCCCTCGGCGCATGGTTCGGCTCGATCGTGGCCGGCTGGTTCGGGGTTGCCGAGACCGCCGGAATCGACTGGATCCGCTGGATCATCTCCATCCTCCTGGCGATCGCGTTCATCTCGATCTACCTGGCCGTCCGCGGCCGGCCGAAGAGGGTGTGACCGTCTGAAGCGTTCCCGGGCCACGGGACAGGAGGGGCCGGCGTGAGCCGGCCCCTCCTGCGTGTGCCCGGTGGCGTTACCGCCCGCCAGCGCCGCCTCCTCCGCCGCCCCCGCCGGAGGAGCCACCGCCCCCACCGAACGAACCCGAACCTCCGGAGGAACCGGGGGTGTAGCTCAGGGAGCCCATGCCCGAGGTGGTCATGCGCGACATCGAGTCGCCGATGCTGCTGAAGTAGCCGTACCCGAAGCCGCGGTGACCGACGTACCACGTGGGCTGGGAGGTGTACCGGCCCTCCATCGCGAGCTGCTCGAAGATCCTCGCCCAGCGCTCCGCCACCCCGAAGACCATCGCCCACGGCAGGTAGCGGGAGAAGATGTCCTCCCCCTCCTCCCAGCGGAGCTGATGGGCCTCGGCGGTGGCCAGGTACTGGCGGAAGCCGCGCACCTGCTCGTAGATCGCCCGTCCGTGTGCGGTGCGCGCGTGCGCCGCCTTCCTTGTCGAGACGAAGACCACCACCAGCGAGACCACCCCGACGAAACCGGCGATCAGGAGGGGGAACAGCGTGTCCCCCGTCATCAGGGCGGCCGACACCGCCGCGAACATGGACGCGCCGACCGCGTTGAAGAAGAAGATCATGAAGAAGACGGGGAGGACGAGGTTGATGCCCGCCCGTCTGCGCGAGCCGCCCACCAGCCCCCGGGACCGGAAGAACTGACGGTTGTCCGAGATGCTGGTGACGCCGCGGTGGAATGCGCGCAGGTCGCTCGCGAACGTGCCGCTGAGGTCGGAGAACAGCACCGAGTGCCTGCCCTTGAAGACGTCCGCCAGCGCCCGGCGCTCGTAGGGTCGCAGGCCGCCCAGCGGCGGAGCCGTGGGACTCCAGGTGAGCCGCCAGTCATTGGGCTTCCCCGTGAAGCTCGTCCCCGCGGTCTCGATCGTGAAGTAGCCCCGCACGGCGAGGTCCACGAGCGTGGCCGCGAAGAAGGTGTCGTCGGTGGACTCCTCGAGCAGCACCCCCGCCTCGGCGGGCGTCAGGTCGTCGGGCGGGGTGAAGCGCACGGCCACCGGCGGCTCCCGCCAGAGTTTCGCCTCGCTGGTGGTGGTCCCCCGCGGCGGGAGCAGGCCCGGGGTGAGCCCCGGGTAGTACCGGTCACGTCCCGCTGACACCCGCGCCCAGACGATCGCCGCGATAACCGCAACCCAGAGGGCGCCGAGCCATGCCCAGTTGCGGCCGATGAACGCACTGATCGCGAGCAGGGCCGCCAGCACGGGGCCGGTCTCCACCCAGGTCCCGGGATCGTTGGGATCGGCGCCCTCCGGCAGGTCCTCGAGAATCGGCGCGAGGTCCGGGAAGGTGCCCGCGGGCCAGGCCGCCACCACGCTGAAGCCGTCGCCCACGCCGAGGCCCGTGCCGGTGACCTCCGCCGTCGGCCCTGACATGGAGTAGGCGCCGCACGGCGTTGTCGATCCCTGGGGGCCCTGGTAGCAGGCGACGTCGATGACGTCCGCCGGGCCGGTCACCGTCACCGTCACCCGTTCGAACGGGTTGGCGATGTCGGTGTAGTTGTTCCAGTAGAGCTCGTCGCGGTCCCCGACGGCGGCCTGTCCCCGGATCGCGTTGAGAGCGCCGTCGATGTCGTACTCGAGGACGTACACCTGCAGCCCGGTGCGGGTGTCGGAGGAGCCGTCCGGCGCCCCCGCCGCCAGCCGGATGGTGGTGAAGGACTCGCTCTCCACCCACACCTCCGCCGGCGCGCCGGACGGGCTTCTGATCGTGAAGTTCGAGTAGCGGTACACCCGGGCCTTCGTGGTGTCCGGGCCGTACCCCATCCGCTGGACGAGGTCGCGGTAGAAGCCCAGGCCGTTGCGGGTGCCGAAGTCCCACTGGTAGGTCTCCGACACGTGGATCGACCCGTCCGGATTGACGGTCATGACAACGTCCACCCCGCGGACGATGTCGGTCCGTGGGTCACCGTCCGCGCGGGCTGGCAGGGGTGCGAGGAGTGCCACGAGGGCGAACAGACCTCCGAGGAGGACGACGGCGGCCGCCCGCGTGGGCCGCGCCGCGGTGCGGCCCACGCGGGGCGGCACGGCGCCCGGGTACGTCGTCGTCATGGGACTCCCCTCGATCAGGTGTGTTCTGAAGGATAGTGCCGGGGGTCGGGGCTCACCGGCCGCCGACGCTCCCGCCTCCGCCCCCGCCCCCGCCGGAGAACCCTCCCCCGCTGCTGAACGAACCCGACCCGCCCGAGGAGCCCGGGGTGGACGAGAGCACGCTCGTGCTGGAACTCGAGAAGCGGGTGAGGGAATCGCCGAGGCTGGAGAGGGCGCGTGGCCCGTCGGCAGTGTCGAGTCCCACGTACCAGGACGGTGACATCGTGTACCGCCCCGACGCGGCGAGTTCCGCGAACAGGGCCGCCCACCGTTCCGTGACACCGAAGACCATCGCCCACGGCAGGTAGCGGGAGAAGATGTCCTCTCCCTCCTCCCAGCGCAGCTGATTCGCCTCCGCCGTGGTCAGATACTGGCGGAAGCCGCGCACCTGCTCGTACAGCGCCCGACCGTCCGCCGTCCGGCCATGCGAGGCCTTGGCGGTCAGAACGCCGACCAGCGGCCACGTCACCACCGGCACCGCCGCCGCCCACACCAGGGGGGCGAGCGAACGGCCACCTTCCGAGGACACGATGAGGAACACGATGACCAGCGCGAGACTGTGGAACCACAGCACCGCGCCCCAGCACCCCCGGCGCGTCGCCTCGGCCGCCGACCTGGCGCGAGAGCCCCAGATCAGGCCCGGCGTGCGGAAGAACCCGCGCTCGTCCGCCAGCCTGGTCAGCTCGCTGCGGAACTCGGCCAGCTTGCCCGCGAACTTCCCCTCGAGGGCCGAGAGCTTGACCTGGTCCTTCCGCCCGAAGAGCTTCGTCAGCAGTCCCCGTTCCAGCGGGGACAGGGCGTCCTGAGCGGGGCCAGCGGTTCGACGCAGCCGCCAGTCGTCGGGCTTCCCCTTCTCGTCCCTGCTCGCCACCTCGATCCTGAGGTGCCCCCGCACCGCGAGGTCCACCAGCGTGGCGGGCAGGAAGCTGTCCATCACCCTCTCGGCCTCCAGCACCCCCGCCTCCGCCGGCGACAGTCCGTCCGGCGGCGTGAAGCGAACGGCCACCGCCGGCTCCTCGCGCAGGGGCGCGACGGCGCCCCCGGGGGCCGTCGGCAGCACCCCCGGCGGAAGGTTCACGTGGTGCAGGTCACGCCCCCGCTCCACTCGCACCCAGGCGCGCAGTCCGAGCAGCGCGGCCCAGCCGAGCAGGAGCCACACCCAGTTCGCAGCCACCACGTTGCTCGCCCGGATCAGCGCCATGTGGACGGCGTTGGGGCGGGCGGGGACGCCGCCGTACTGCGAGCGGTCTCCGAGGAGGGGCTCGATGCCGGTGAAGGTGCCGGCGGGCCACGCCGTCGAGATCGAGAAGCCATGGCCGCGCTTCAGCCCGGACGCGGTGAAGGTGGCGGTGGCGCCGTCAGCGGCGTAGGAGTCGCACCGGGCGGTCGAGCCGAAGGGCCCCTGGTAGCAGGCGACGTCGATGACGTCGGCGGGCCCGGTGACCGTGACGGTGACCCGTTCCATCGGGTTGGCGACGTCCTGGAAGATGTTGGTGTAGAGCTCGTCCCGGTCACCGACGGCCGCATCGCCGCGGACCGGGTTCAGGAGTCCGACGGCGTCGTACTCGAGGACGTAGGTCTGCAGGCCGGTGCGCGTGTCGGAGGAGCCGTCCGGGGCCCCGACCGCCAGCCGCAGCACCCCGCCCCAGTTCTGCTCCACCCACACGTCGGCGGGCGCCCCCGAGGGGCTCGTCACCGTGAAGCCCGAGTACTCGTAGAGCCGCACCTTCTCCGGGTCCGGGTCCCAGCCCTGCAGGGTGATGAGCTCGCGGTAGAAGCCCAGGCCGTTCCGGTCGCGGAAGTCCCACTGGTACGTCTCGGTGACGTGGATCGCGCCCGAGGGCGCCACCTCCATGAGGACGTCGACGGCGCGCACGATGTCCCGCGACGGATCGCCGTCCGCGCGCGCCGGCAGACCGAGGAGCGCGAGCAGCAGGAATGCCGTGCCGACGACGGCGGCCAGCAGAGTGGGGCGCGTGGGGTGCGTCATGGTCACTAGTGTGGGCCACATGAGGCGAGCGAGGGCTGCCGGGGCTGCCGTCGCCGTCGCGCTGCTCGCCGGGTGCGTCCCCGGCCGGGAGATCCGCGTCGAGCTGGACGGGGCGGCGGCCCGGGTGCGGCTGCTCAACATCGACGCCCCCGAGGAGCCCCGGGAGGGCGCGGGTGGCGAGTGTCTCGCCCGGCAGGCGACGGATGCGCTGGCCGCGCTCCTTCCCCGAGGCACGGAGGTGCTGCTGGTCTACGACGAGGTCCGCTTCGACCAGTACGGGCGCCTGCTCGCCGGGGTCTTCGTGGGCGACAGGCTGGTCAATGCCGAACTGGCGCGCCAGGGACTGGTGCGCCCCGTGGTGTTCGACGGCAATGTGCGCTTCCTCCGCGCCGTCGAGGAGGGACTGGCGGAGGCTGAGGAGGCCGGTGTCGGGATGTTCGATCCGGCGGCCAACTGTCCATTCTGAAAACCACCCGCAGGTAACGAGGCCAATCAGGCAGAAGGGGGGCCATCCCATGGCCGATCAGGACCCACGACTCACCGAGCAGGCCGTCCGCAAGGGCGAACTCGAGATCCGCAAGCTGGAGCGCGAGGCCCGCGCCGCGGAGATCGCGGCCGCCACCCCCGCCCTCCCCACCCAGCTGGGCGGCGGGACCCTCGCGATTCCGGAGAAGGCCTCGCCGCTGGGAGTCCTCGCCGCCCACCGTTCCCTGGACGTCATTGCCGCACGGATTGCCGAGGCGCTTCCCCGGGAGGCCACCAGCGTGTGGATCGTGCGCGACGACGCCGTCACCCGCCGCCGCACGATTCACGCCATGGTGACCGCCACGCTCGAGCGCATGACGGACGAGCTGACGGCGGCCGCCGCACTCCTGGGACGGGCCCCTTCGGCGGGTGGTGCCGGGGTCACCGGGCGGACGGATCTCGCCGGTCCCGGCGCTCAGCCCTCGGGTCGGGAGGTGCCGGAACCCGGCGCGCATCCGGAAATGGTGACCGGCGCCGCCGTCGCGCTCAATCTCGCGGCCTCCGCCATCCCCCTGATCGGGTCCCTGATGAGGACGAACACCACCATCCGGGCGACGGAAACCACGATCGCCTTCCCGGCGGTGGCCGCCGCGGTGGCGCGCGAACTGCTCGCCTCGGGCACCAGGGTGCTGCTGGACGGCACGCCCCTGCCGCGGTCGCAGGCGCTGCTGGACTCGGTGCGCGTGGTCCAGCAGGCGCGCGACAGCCTCGCCCGCGCGCTCGCCCGGTTCCGTGCCGAGCAGGTGGACAGTCCGCCCCCCGCGGTCGCGGCGACGGCGGAACGGCTGGAGTCCCTGCGTGCTTTCCTCAAGGAGGCCGTCAAGACGCCGGCACACCTCGACGGACACGAGGCCACCTTCGCCGCCCTCGACGCGGCGGCCACGGCCGCCGCGCGCGAGCGTGCCCTGTGGACCGCCGCCGAGAGGCGGGCGAGCGCCGTCGCCGCGGTGCTGGCGGACGTCGACGCCACCCTCGAGGCCCTGCTCACCCCCGATGCGGGCGGTGTGAGTGCCGTGGCGGCCGCCGCGGAGTGGGAGCAGAACCGGCAGGCCCATGTCCTGGTGCTGACCCCGGGCTACGGTGGCGCGGAGAGCACGTACGAGGACGTCCAGCTCCGCAGGGACCGCGGGCTGCACGTGGGCTCAGCCGTGGTGACGTGGGTCGTCGTGGGCCCGGACGGCGTCGTCCTCGCCGCCGGCAACGCCCAGGGTCAGGCGGCCGCGACCACGACCGTCGGCACCACGCGGGTCACCTGGTCCGACGCCGGCCCCGAACCGCGCGCCGCGGGGGCCGGGTCCCCGGCGACGCCGTCCGTGCCCGAGGAGGTGCGGGACCACCGCGGCTGGGCGGACTGAGCCGCCGGGGAGCCGTGCGGGTGTGTCACAGGTTCACGGGCACGCCACGCGAGGCGAGGTACTCCTTCACCTGGCGCACGCTGAAGGTGCGGAAGTGGAACACCGACGCCGCCAGCACCGCCGCGACCCCGGCCTGCGCGACGACGTCGTAGAAGTGCTCCAGTGAGCCCGCCCCGCCGGAGGCGATCACCGGCAGGCTGACGGCGTCGGCCACCGCCTTCGTGAAGGGAATGTCGTAGCCGGCGAGCGTGCCGTCACCATCCATCGAGGTGGGCAGGATGGCGCCCGCGCCGAGGTCCTCGCACTGCCGCGCCCACGCGACGCAGTCGAGGCCCGTGCCGCGTTGCCCGCCACTCACGACCACCTCGAACCCGGACGGCAGGTCCGGATTCCGGCGCCCGTCGATGGCGACCACGACACGGTCGGACCCGTACGCCCGGGCGGCCTCGCGAACCAGGTCCGGACGGCGGACGGCCGCGCTGTTCATCGAGACCTTCGCGACGCCGACGTCGACGAGGGCGGCGATGTCCTCCAGCGAGCCGATGCCGCCGCCGACGGTGAGGGGGATGTCGAGAACCGCGGCGACGTTGCGGGCCCACTCGATGCGGGTGGCGCGGCCCTCCACGGTGGCCGCGATGTCCAGCATGGTGATCTCGTCCGCTCCGGCCGCCTGGTAGAAGCGGGCGTTCTCGACCGGGTCCCCGGCGTCCCGCAGGTCGACGAAGTGCACGCCCTTGACGACGCGCCCGTCCTTCATGTCCAGGCACGGAATGACCTTCACCGGTTCCATCACCGGTCCTCCTTTCGACGCGGGCGTCCGGTGCGGCCGACGCCGGCAGCGTCGATTATGGCGCGGGGAGCGGCTGGCGGTCCGGGCTGTCCGAAAGCGCCCGTTCCGCCGAGTGCCCCGTGCCGACGGCCGCGGGGGCCACCGGTTCGAAGGCGGCGCTGCGCTGCTCCACATGGCCGGCGGAGTAGCCCCAGATGCTCTCGTACTCGGCCGGGTCCTCGCCGATCTCCTCGAGCTGGGCGAGGTACTGGCTCACCGACTTTGATTCCACCACCACGACGGAGCCGAGATCCTCGATCACCGGCGAGTGTGGCCGGGTGCGATCGAACTCGAAACGCAGGATGCGGCGACCGTCCGCGGTGATGCCAATGGCCCGGTAGGTGGCGGACTTGCCCACTCCCGGGAGGTTGAGCATGTTGCGGTCGGTGGCGAGGAAGGGGATCTGGTCCGAGCGGCGGATCTCGTCGATCAGCGTTCGGACGATCGGCGCGTTCGGAATGAAGGAACGCAGGGCGGAGTGGTACCGGAGGTCCACCCGGCCGATGGACTTCTCCTCGACCTGCTCCTGGGTGAGCCGCGCGTTCGTGGCGAACAATTCCCGGTTCTCGCGGAAGCCCTTCACGGAGAAGGTGTAGTAGGGCAGGACACCGATGTCGTTGAGCACCGCCCGGGTGCGGGCGGTGTGACCCCGCCGGGACGCCGCGACCGTGAAGACCTCCTGATTGGTCACCGCCCATCCGGCGTCGAGGAGCCGGCGGATGGCAGCGACCGTGTCGGGTGTGACCTCCATGGCGCTGGAGATGTGGGTCTGGACAACGCACTGGGTGATTCCCACACGGCGTGCGGCGTCCGCGACCTCCCGGAGCATCGCGACCAGGTCCCCTGCGATGCGCTGGGGCAGGTAGACGGGCAGCTTGGTGCCGAGGCGGATGCGGCGCATCTCCGCGCAGCGCTGCGCGGGCTCGCGGGCCCGGTTGTCACGGCGCTTCGCCTCGGCCATCTCGAGAACGGCCTCCAGGATGCGACGCAGGGAAGAGGTGGAGCTCATCAGGGCATCCCCTCCGGTGATGAGGATGTCCTGCAGGTCGGGGTCGGTGCGGAAGTACTCCAGCGACTCGCGCAGGACCTCGGGCCAGCGCGTGCCGGGCCGCAGGTCCCGCAGGTTGAAGTTGAAGCGGCCGCGCTGGAAGTCGTACATGCGCTGGCAGTAGGAGCACAGCCCACCACAGGCACGCCCCATCGTGTCGGGGATGAAGATCGCGACATCGGGGTACCGCCGGTGGAGCGTGTGGTTCGGCACCACGTATCCCGCCTCGTTCGGCTGCCCCGGCTCGACGACGTCCTCCTTCTCCCACGCGGAGATCGCGCCGAACTCGGCAACGAGGTCCCGGCTGTAGAACAGGCAGCTGCGCAGCGGCTCGTCCGCCCACGGGCGCTCCCGGGCCGAAGGGGGCCGGGTGTCGATGAGGGAGAGGAAGTACGGGGTGGCGAAGACGGGAATCCCGCGGGCCTCCGCGGCGCGCATGATCTCCAGGGTCTCGGCGTCGACGGCGCCGTCGAGGTACTCGTGCAACGCGTCGACCGTCCGGGCTGCGTAGCGCAGCTGGAACTGGCCGTCCTCCCACCACTCCATCACCCGTGCACGGGCGACGTCGTCGCTGATGTCTGCCGGGAGCCGGTACGCGCCGGCGTGACCCCCCTCCGCCCGGATCCTCCCGATGAGGACCCGCACGATGCGTTCCTTGTTGGCGGCCCGCCACGCGATCACCTCCGCGTCCAGGCCGGAGGGGTGCCGGCCCATCCAGCGGAGGACGTCACGCCGCGTGGGCATGCTGCGCGTCGCGGTGCCTCCGAGTTGCCGGAAGAGGTGAATCATGTCGAGGAGGAAGTCCTCACCGACCTCGCAGGGCTGTCCCCGGACCAGCCGGCGCAGCAGGGCGATCGGTTCGGAGACCACCCAGGTGCCCCGCACGTTCCCGTCCGGGAACCGTTCGCCCTCGTGGTGCAGGTAGTCCAGCAGCCTCATCACGGCGATGCCCCGCCACGGGACGGCGAAGAAGGTGGTCTCGTCGCGGGACTCCCCGGTCCAGTACCTCCAGGCGACCGGGAACTCCGTGCGCAGGCGCTCGCGCAGCAGTCCGCGCAGGCGCTCGACCACCGCCGCGTCGTCGAGCGTGGGATCGCACAACAGCCCGGCGACGTCGGGCGATGCAGCCCGCACCGTCTCCGCGAGGACGAGTGCTCGTCCTTTTACCAACACTTTGCCAGCATACGACGGAATACCGGCGCCTGCCGTCGGCACGGATGGCTCAATGAGGTCACGGCAGCTTCTCCGCCATCGCCGTCACGACGGCGTCGACCTCGGCCGCCGTCAGCTGGGGCTCCGCCTCCGGGCTGATGAGCACATCGTCGAGCTGGATCGCCATGAGCACGGCGCCCTCGCGGACAAGGACCCACCGCGTCTCGCGCCGGGCGCCACCGGGGTCCACCCCAAGGCTCCGCTCGGCGTAGCGG
Source organism: Actinomycetales bacterium (assembly GCA_022838965.1). Next base: position 13,377 of record JALHDK010000128.1, read on the forward strand.
TCCGCTCCCACCGCCGGGACGGCCAGAGCCTCCCGGAGGCCGATCTCCCACTCGCCGCCCGGGAGACCACTTGATGATCGTATGATCAGCTTCAACGCGAGCCAAGGGGGGCGACGCGAGATGGAGGGCAGTATGCGAAAGGGACTAGTCGCGTCTGTATCGCTCACTTGGGGTGTTGGAGCGATGCTGTTCGCTGCGCCGGTCGTGTCGCAGCCGAGCGAATACAGCGGGGATGGGGAAGTTGAAGGTCTCAGCGGTGTTTCCGGCATTTCGCGTGTATCGGACTCCGTCCTGCTGGTGGACTTCACCTCCGAAGACGCAGTGGCGGCGCTCATCGATAACATCGACTTCCTGGACGGGTGGACGATTCAAGCGTCGAACATTGAGACGCTGAGCCCGGCGGAGTTGCGGGAGAGAGACGCTGCGAACTTGGACCCAGCGGTCATGAGGCAGATGGCGGAGCGTGACGCCATCTGCTCCCCAGAATCGGTCATCAGGCCGTCGTCCGGTACCACTGCGTACTTGGGGTGCGATCCCGATGCGGGTTTGAGGAGTAGCGGCCCGTTCATCGGCGATGTTGTGGTGAGTCTCGCACGTGCGACGGACGCCGTGATTGCTGATGCCCTTCCGGGCGTGGATGCTGCAAGCAAGGTTAGCGAACTTCGCCCGGGCTTTTTCGAGGTGACACTCGGAACCGAAACCGGCCAGGCTCTCGCGTCCTTGGCCAGTGGTGATGCAAACGACGTCTACTTCAATCTCTCAGGCTCGGTCGCCAGTGATGCGAGGGTTCGCCAGGCTGTCTTCACAATCGATGGTGACTGCTTGGCTTTTCATCGGGCAATAGGAGGGGACCTCTGTTCACCATTCTTGGGCGGCAAGAATCTGGACGGGCTCGACGAGGGGGCCAACTGATCATGTCTGTGTCGTTCGGAAGAAGAGGATCCGTTG
>JALHDK010000533.1 GCA_022838965.1 Actinomycetales bacterium
GCCCGTGACAGCCACTCGAGCAGCGCCTCGGCCTCGGCGGGCGCCGAAGGCAGGGCCTGCACGATCTCCTCGGGCGGATCGCCGGCAGTGACACGTTCGGCGATGTGGCGAATCCCGCTGCCGGAGCGGTGGTTCGTGGTAAGAATCGCCACCGCATCGCGGGGCGTCGCCGTCTCGCATCCCGCCGGCAACTCGGGCTCCGACACCCCCACCGCACGGCAGCACTCGGTGATGAGGTCGCGGACCTCTTCGGAGAGCGTCGAGCCCGACCCGTCGGGGATGAGGTCGGAGAGGACGGCCCCGGACTCCACGGAGGGGAGTTGGTCCTTGTCACCGAGGAGCAGCAGCTTCGCGTCGGGCGGTGTCGCCTCCACGAGATGCCGCATGAGCTCGGCATCGACCATGGACACCTCATCGATGACGACGACCCGTGCCTCGATGGGGTCATCCGGCCCCCGCCAGAAGCCCCCGGTGCGCGGGTTGTAGCCCAGGAGCCGGTGGAGGGTGGACCCAGCGGTCGAGAGGAGGCTCCGGTCACCCTCGGAGGGAGCGCCGATCGAGCCGATGCCCGCGTGAAGGGCCTCTGTCATCCGCTGGGCGGCCCGGCCCGAGGGGGCCGCGAGGGCGATGTCGTCGGCTCGCATGCCCGCCCGAACGAGGCAGCGGAGGAGGGCGCAGATGGTGGACGTCTTTCCCGTTCCAGGTCCTCCCGAGATGACCACGAACTGCCGGGGCAGCGCCAGGGCCAGGGCCGCGACCTGATCAGCGCTGGGAACCAGTGGTTCTCCGCTCGATAGGCGTTGGGGCGCCTCGCGCACGACCTCGCGCAGGATCCTTGGCCAGTCGCCCTGGATCGACGGCTGAGCGTCGTTCAGTCGCTCCTGCACTCGCTCACGGAGTTGGCTCGCGGCGAGGTAGTAGCGCTGGAAGTAGACGTACCGCTTGGGCCCGACGGTCACGTCGATCAGTGGCCGGGTAACATCGTCGGGCGAGCCGTAGAACCGTGCCTCCTCCGGAAGCTCCACGAGCCGCCGAGCGATGCGCTCCGCCCATGGC
>JALHDK010000534.1 GCA_022838965.1 Actinomycetales bacterium
CAGGGGCAAGGCGCTCGGCTTCACCATGCAGCTACCCGCAGAGGACCGGCACATGTACTCCAGGGATTATCTCCTCGGGCGCATCACCTCGACCCTGGGCGGCCGCGCGGCGGAGGAGGCCATCATCGGCCAGTGCTTCAGCGGCGCCGCCGACGACCTCAGCAAGGTGACGGACATCGCGCGGGCGATGGTGTGCACGCTAGGGATGAGCGAGCGCATCGGCCCCCTGACGGTGGGTCGCAGCGACAAGCATGTGTTCCTGGGCCGTGACATCATGGAGGACCACAGCATGTCCGAGGAGCTTGCGCGGGTCGTCGATGAGGAGATGCGGGCCATCGTCGAGCAGTGCCACTCTCGGGCGAAGGAGATCATCCAGACCCACCGGCTGGCCTTGGACCGCATCGTCGAGGCCCTGCTCGAGGTCGAGACGCTCCAGGGCGACCTTCTTGGCGACATCGTTCGCGAGGCCGACGCCGAGGCCGGGCTGGGGCGGACGCACGAGGCGGAGTCGGAGGCCGCGCCCGCAGAGTAGGCCCCGCAGGCCAGGATCTCAGCCGGCGGGGCGCACCACAGCCAGGGTGGCGCCGTCGGGCGACCACGCGGGGTCGCGGTCGCCGGGGCGGGTGTGGATCATGGGCACGTCCCGGCTGCCGTCGGAGTTGACGCGGCGGATCTCAGCGCCCTCGTCGGTCATCAGTGTGTAGGCTAGGTAGAGGCCGTCGGGATGCCACGTGGGCTCCACGGCGTTCCCCTTCGCTTGGGTGATGCGCCGGAGGCGCTCGCCCTCGGGCGTCACGACGTAGAGGTCGAAGACGCCCTGCCGCTCCGCGGCGAAGGCGAGCAGGCTGCCATCGAGGGACCAAGCCAGGTCGCGGCACTCCCCGCCGGGCCTCAGGAAGCGGATGGCGGCCGGGAGCTCGCCCTCCCCGTAGACCCGCCGGCCCGGCGAGCCCATCGGCGACCGGGAATCGCCGCCGCGCAGGTTCGTGGCGCCACCCAACTCGTCGGGGTCCAGGGTGAAGATGCCGCGGGCTCTGGCGAAGTAGATGAGGGTCG
>JALHDK010000535.1 GCA_022838965.1 Actinomycetales bacterium
CTCCAACCGCGACCTAGCCCTCAGCCTCCCTGACCGTCTGCGGTACGTGCCCGACGGCTACGATCTCACGATGCCTCTCGTTGCGGTGCGCGGAGGCGAGGTGACAACGGCCCTCCTGTGGGACATCCACCAGCGCTGGGACCAGAGCCATGACAAGCCAGCCGTGTACTTCTCCCGCCCAGGCTATCTCGCCGGTAGCCACGATGCGGCGATGGGTCTGTTCGCGCCCTCCGTCGGTGAGGGATGGCTCGATGAGAACCAGGTCCAGGCCGAGGCGCCCTATCCGCTAGAGGCCGGGAGGTCCCTTCGGCTCGACGCGAGCCTGCTCGTCCGCACCGAGTCGACCAGTGTGCTCGATGCCGTCGACGTGTGGCTTGACCGCTACGGCCTCCCCGAGCCCGGCACGCCGCCGCGCGGTGACTGGGTCAGCGAGGTCGAGTTCTCGGCGCGGGCCTATATGGAGTCGCTCTACGATGAGGAGGAGGGGGACTGGTGGCAGACCGTTGGCGGCGGTCACCTGCTGTCTCAGAAGACCCCCGCATCGCCTCACTTCGCCTGGGATCTGGAGCGCGCGGCGCGGATCACCAACGACCCCGCCAGGGCAGAGGTCTACCGCGAGTGGGCCGCGCGCGTGACGGATACCGCGGGCTATCCGCCGCAAGGCTTCGACGGCGGACTGGAGTACTCAAATGGCTCTGAGTGGCTGTCGATCCTCGCTGGCGCCGCGAAGGCGGCATTAGCCAGCCAACGCGAGGACGGCTCCTGGGGCTACCCTGCCGATCGCGAGGGTGAAGGCGTCTTCGCCGACACGGACTACTGGGAGTTGGGCGACCTCGGCGGGTCGGAGCTGGGGACCAACGCCCGGAACGCTCTCGACCTCCTGCGCTACGCGCGCGTGACGGGCGACGAGCGGGCCTACGAGGCGGGGATCCGGGCCCTGGAGTACATGGACCGCTTCACCGTGCCCCGGGCCGGCCAGGTGTGGGAAGTGCCGGCCCATGTCCCGGACATCATCGCCGCGGCAGACGCTATCGAGGCCTACCTGGAGGCCTATC
>JALHDK010000536.1 GCA_022838965.1 Actinomycetales bacterium
GCGCCACGCCGGCGACGAGGGAGCTGTAGCCGGGGCAAGCGATCAGCGGCAGGGCAAGGAGGCCCGCGAATATGGGCAGCAGCGCCGACAGCACGAGAAGCCCGGGCCGAGCAGCGAGGGCTCGCTGGGCGCGTCTCACCTGGGAGTCCAGACCTATGCTCATGATATGGTCTCCTTCGGCTCCCACTGCCACCATTCCTCGGCCCGCGCCAAGGGACGGCCTCGCTGGGCCCGAATACCCAGACACCGAACGGGGAGAGGATGTTCCCTCCGTATGATCGCGCGCATCACAGGACGGGTCGTCGGCCTCGGCGAGGACCATGTGCTCATCGAGGCTGGCGCTCTCACCTACCAGGTTCTGGTTCCGCCGGTTGCCTTGCGCGCCATCGTCGATGGCGACGAGATCACACTCGAGACGGCCCACTTCTACCAGATGGACCAGACGCGCGCGACTCCCATGTTGCTGGGGTTCGCCACGGCGCTGCAACGGGAGTTCTGGGAGGCGCTGGCTGGCGTGCTCGGTCCCACGGTGGCCCGGAAGGCCTTCTCCGCGCCCATGGAGAGCATCGCGGACTGGATCGAGTCGGGCGACGCCGCGGCCCTCAAGTCGCTGCCGGGCGTGGGGCAGGCCAAGGCGCGTGAGACCATCGCGAAGCTACAGGGCAAGCTGTCCCGCTTCTCCGCGGGGTCAGTGCCCGCAGGACGGACCTCGCCGGTGAGCGCTGGCGCGGCAGTGGCGGGAACAGGGCCCTCGGCCGAGGCCATCGCGGCCCTCGTGGAGTTGGGGTACAACGCCGCCGAGGCTGCCGAACTCGTGAGCCGGGTCATTCGGGCTCGGCCCGAGCTGGACTCGTCGGCCGCCATCGTCGAGGAGGTCTTCCGCAGGAGATGACGGCGCTCGCGAACAGCCCGGCCCGCGGGCGCGGGGTAGCGGAGTCACGGGGGCCTCGATGCGCGTTCTAGGCATCGACCCCGGCCTCGTCTGCACGGGTTACGGCTGCGTGGAGCGTCAGGGCCGGGACCAGCGCATTGTGGAGGCGGGGACGATCCGACCG
>JALHDK010000537.1 GCA_022838965.1 Actinomycetales bacterium
CGGGTGGTGAGGTTCTCGGGGTTCTTCCACAGCGCGTACCGGGCGCCCTTCAACGCCTTGGCGCGCCCGGTGGCCCGCCCGGCACGCCGCTGGGTCACCGCACCACGGGCCTCGTTCCACGCCTGCCGGCGGACCTCGTCCAGGGCATCGGTGGCCCAGGACACCACATGGAACGGGTCAGCGCACCGGATGGCGTTCGGGCACGTTTCGGCCACCACGGTCGCGATCCAGTCGGCCCCATCAGCGGAGACGTGCGTGATGGCGGCGCACCGCTCCTCCCCGAGTTGGTCGAAGAACCTGCCCAGGGTGGCCTTGTCCCGCCCGGGTGCGGCCCACACCAACCGGCCCGAGTCGTGGTCCACGACCACGGTGAGGTACCGGTGGCCCCGCTTGTAGGAGATCTCATCGATCCCGATCCGCCGCAGGTCCGCGAACCGGTCGTGCCGGGCCTCCACGTCCTCCCAGACCCGGGTGATGATCGCCCCGACGGTACGCCACGCGATCCGCATCAACTCCGTCACCGCGGACTTCGAGCACTGGGTCGCCAACCACGCGACCTGCTCATCGAACACCCTGGTGTGGCCCGCACCGTGCCTCGCCCAGGGCACCGCGGCCACCGTCACCCCATGCTCCCGACACGACACCCGCGGCGCCTCCGACTCCAGCATCACCTGGATCGTGCCCAGATCCAAGGCCCGCCACCGCCGCCGACCCTCCCCCCGGTCATACGCCGGACACCGGCGCCGGCACCGCCCGCACCGCCCCCTGGTGCGAGCCCGGGGCCGCACATGCGCGATCAACACCTGGGCGTCCTCGTCGAACTCCACGTCCTCCACGACCGTCTTGTCGACCCCGAGCAGCCCACACCATAAGCTGGCGTTACGCACGCCGTTCTCCGTCCCACGGTTCCTGTTTCTAGACAACTCAGAAACCTAGACGACAGAACGGCGTGCCCCCTTTCAGACGCGCTCAACCACCCACGGAAGCGTCACAAGAGCCGAATTTCTGGCTTCCCTTCAAGGGCGCCTGGTCCGCCGGCCGAGCAAGCAACAGCA